>JBGALP010000072.1:0-18964 GCA_044223805.1 Agriterribacter sp. | reverse complement strand
CGGTACGAAGTAGGTGTGATATGGGCATCGGGTAATGGTGGTATGGCCACTTTTGAAGACCAGGTAAGGGAATTTTACGAAGGGGATGGCACGCCGAGGTACAATCCTTACTTCATACCTAAAATGATTGTAGATATTGCTGCGGGTGTAATATCCATTCGTCATAAGTTGCATGGGCCTAATTATTGTACCGTATCCGCCTGCGCCTCTTCCAATACCGGCATCATCAGTGCTTTCGATACCATAAGGCTCGGAAAAGCAACGATAATGGTTGCTGGTGGTTCAGAAGCAGGTATAACCAAAGCCTCCGTGGGTGGCTTTGGGGCAGCACAGGCTTTATCAAAAAATAATGATCATTATCAAACCGCTTCCCGCCCGTTCGATAAAACACGTGATGGATTTGTGATTGGCGAAGGCGGTGGGGCATTAATACTGGAAGAATGGGAACATGCCGTAAAGAGAGGCGCTAATATTTATGCTGAATTGGTTGGCGGCGGTATGGCGGCTGATGCCTATCACTTAACAGGCACGCCGCCAGATGGATTGGGAGCTTCTCTTGGTATAAGCAAAGCACTGGCAGACGCGAAAATCGGCCCAGATAAAGTTAATTACATCAATGCACACGCTACGTCAACCGGATTGGGTGATATAGGCGAGCTGCATGGCATACATAAAGTTTTTGGGCAATTACCCGTTGCTGTTAGTGCCACCAAGTCAATGACAGGGCATTTGCTGGGCGGTGCAGGCGCTATTGAAAGTATTATTAGTGTATTGTCTATCAAAAACAATATTATTCCTGGAACTATTAACACTACAGAACTGGATGAAAAAATTCCTTCGGGAATGAACATTGTTATTGGTGAATCAAGACAAACACCGGTAAACTATGTTGTAAACAATACATTCGGCTTTGGCGGGCATACCGCAACTTCGGTTTTTAAGAAAGCTTAGGAGAGTTAAAGGGATAAGGTATAGGGTTTAGGAAACACTATGAGTAGTGAAAGCATAGAGGGAATTGTACTATAATTTGATTTTTGTCGTTTCACCTCTCACATTTCACCTCTCACTTCTTAAAACTTAGGACAACCCAGTTTTTTCCTGTTGGGGTCTGAGGCCTTTCTTACATAAATCAATGATATCTCACTTCCACCTCTGCTATTAGAGGCGGTATTAAGCGATGAGTTATTAATATCGTAAGTATACCCTATTCTTAAACCAGAAAATTCAATACCAACATAAGGTATAAAGGCATCGCCAACACGGTACCATAACCCGGTGTATAAACTGGCTTCAGTGTCTTCATCTTCGTTCAGCTTAAAGGCTAATGCACCACCCAATACTATTTCATGTGCGCCTGCCTGCTGCTGATAAATAAAACTGGTATGCAATGTAGTAATACGACCAATAGGCGCATAGCCACCACCATGTACAGTAAGCCTTGGGCTTAATATATAATTCCCGCCTTTAAAAGATTCCCGTGGACGATTAATGTGATAGGAAGAAACACCGAGGTAAAAATTATTTTCTCCATTTGTACTACCCGAGTATAGTAAACCGGCGTTTACATCAAAATAATTGATAGCTATATTCCTGTTATTGCTTGCAAAATCTTCCTGCGTTGTTCCTGAAAAACCATCAGCCCGGAGCATGTCTTCAAAAGTAGCTTTTGAAATATCCAGGCGCTTATTGGCGTAAGTTCCCTGGAAACCTACTGTTATTGTATGATAACCATTTTCATCTAATGCTTTATGATAAGCTGTAGAAAGAGAGATAAAATTATTATTGAGAATTCTATCGCCACTTTGATCGTTCATACCCATAACGCCAACTCCCCAGGTATCAAACTCAGGAATGCGTTTTTGTAGAACCGCAAAATCTACAGAAGCTGTAGCAGTAGTAAATGCATTATTAATGGTAGGCCATTGCGTGCGGTAGTTACCAGCAGCACGAAACGTACCATCAAACTTACCGGTATAAGCAGGATTGAGTGTTAGCGGTGAAGAAAAAAACTGTGAAAAATGCGGATCTTGCGCATGAGCACATATCCCTACAGTCAATATTCCAAACAGAGCAAGGATCTTTTTCATCAATTAGTATTGTTATCCAAGTTACAAATTATTATTGTTAAGATTGAACTTTTAGACCAAAAGCCAAATCTCCCGCATCACCCAACCCGGGAACGATATAGCCCTTGGCAGTTAGTTCATCGTCTATTGCTCCGCACCACACTTTTACCCCGGGTTCTTCTCTGAGCACAAATTCAATACCTACGGTACAGGCTATTGCTGCTACCACATGAATTTCTTTCGGTTCACCTTCTGCTTTTAAAAACCGGATGGTTTTAACCAAAGAGGCACCGGTTGCCAGCATTGGGTCTGAAATAATCAATACCCTTTCGTCAATATCAGGGCACGAAACATATTCTATATTAATCTCAAAGGAACCGTCGCGGTGGTGTTTTCTATAGGCAGATATGAATGCATTATCGCCTTTATCAAAATAATTAAGTAATCCCTGGTGTAATGGCAAGCCTGCCCTCAATATCGTTGCAAGCACCGGTTGTGTTTTTAATACTTTACACACAGATGAACCCAAAGGCGTAGGTACTTCTTTTTCTTCCCATTCCAACCCCTTGCTTATTTCATAAGCTATCACCTCTCCTATTCTTTCCAGGTTGCGCCTGAAGCGCATTCTGTCTGTCTGAATATCGGTATGCCTCAATTCCGCTATCCAGTTGCTCATTAATGAGTGTTCCGTGCTAAGATTAATGACCATCGAATAAAAGTTTGGTTTCCAATAGTTCAGTGTAAATCAATAGTTTTACTCAACAAATCTAAACGCTGTTGTTTGTAAACAAAAATTTCTTTAATGATTTATAGAGCTATTGGCCTTATGAGCGGCAGTTCGTTAGACGGACTGGATATTGCCTACATCCATTTTTTTGAAAACGCAGGAAAATGGACCTTTGATATAATTGAGGCCGACTGTTATCCTTACTCATCCGCCCTTAGGCATCAATTACAATCCGCTACCTCACTTAACGCCTTCAATTACCAGTTGTTGCATACAGAATACGGTCATTACCTGGGTGAGCAGGTAAATGCATTTATTAACAAATATCAATTGCATTACCAGGTACAGGTTATCGCATCGCATGGGCATACCACATTTCATATACCCGCAAAAAAAATGACTGCTCAATTGGGAGATGGTGCGGCCATAGCGGCCGAAACCGGAATTATAGTGGTTAGTGATTTAAGAGCCTTAGATGTAGCCCTGGGCGGAGAAGGCGCACCAATTGTACCCATTGGTGATAAGTTGTTATTTGGCGATTATACTTTTTGCCTGAATATAGGAGGCATAGCTAATATGTCTTCAGCATATGAGGGTAATTATATATCTTTTGACATTTGCCCTGCTAACCGGGTGCTGAATATGCTGGCAGAAAAAGCCGGAAAAGAATATGATGATAATGGAAGTATGGCCAAGGGTGGATCAGTAGAATTTACCTTATTACAGCAGTTAAACAGGCTGGATTTTTACGCAAAAGATTATCCTAAGTCGTTGGCTAATGATTTTGGCACTGAGGTTGTTTTCCCGCTTATTAATCAAAGAGTACACAGCACACCCGATCTGCTGGCAACATACGTTGAGCATATTGCCATGCAGATAAAAAATGCCATCGAAAAAATAGAACATAAAAAACCTTCTGACCGACAAGCATCCACTGATAAAAAAACATTATTAGTAACCGGTGGCGGTGTATATAATACGTTTTTAATGGAACGCCTGAAAGATGTATTGTCACCATTCAATATTGAAGTAGTTATTCCTTCTGATAAGATTGTAAAATATAAAGAAGCATTAGTAATGGCGCTTATAGGTTTATTAAGATGGCGGGAAGAGAACAACGTGCTTTCATCCGTAACGGGTGCATCCCGAAGTAGTATTGGCGGCGCTATATGGATGGGTGCTGAAGCATAATATATTTGTTACCATAAGACAACCGTGCCCGCTACAGCATTTTTTAGCCTGCATTGTACAGGGTTTTTCGGGAAACTTATATTAACTTACCACTTATTGTAAATAACCGTTGTCTTCATCATTACATATTTAAATGGCTGGTAAAAGTTTATCCTATAAGAAAAAAATAATCCGGCAATTGTATTTCGCAAATCTGCTTTCATGTGCCGAACTCAGTGTTAAAATTGAAAAAAGTCTTTCACTCACAACAAAAATTTTAAACGAGCTAATAACAGAAGGTACGGTTATTGAAACTGGCTATGCACCATCAAGCGGTGGAAGAAGACCGTTAATGTATGCACTTAAAACGGATATTCTGTATACAATATCAGTTGCGATGGACCAGTTTTTTACCCGCATAGGTATTATGGACATGCAGAACAAGGCTGTTATGCCTGTTGAAAAATTTGAACTGCGTCTTTCTGATAACCCCAAAGCATTACAAACGCTCATTAGCAAAATAGAAGAAACAATAATCAAATCCGGCATTAGTAAAAGTAAAATTTTAGGCATAGGAATAGGAATGCCCGGTTTTGTAGATGCACAACAGGGAACTAATTACAGTTTTTTGCAAAGCAAGGGTGAAAGCCTTACTGAAACAATTACACAACATACAGGGCTACCGTCATTTATAGAAAATGATTCGAGTATTGTAGCCTTAGCAGAGCTGCGGTTCGGTGTTGCCCGAAACAGGAAAAATGCAATGGTGATTAATATAGGTTGGGGTGTTGGCCTGGGTATGATAATGGGTGGAGAATTGTTTAGAGGCGAAAATGGTTTTGCAGGAGAATTCAGCCATATTCCATTGTTCAACAACGGCAAATTATGCAGTTGCGGAAAAAGTGGTTGTCTTGAAACGGAAACTTCTTTATTTGTAATTGTAGAAAAGGCAAAAGAAGGCATTGCTACAGGAAGGGTAAGCATATTAAAAAATCTGATTGTGGGCAATGAAGAAAATCTCGAAAAAGATGCTGAAGCCATCATTGCTTCTGCAGGCAAGGGCGACAGGTTTGCCATAGAGCTGTTGTCAGAAGCAGGATATAATATAGGCAGAGGTATTGCTATTTTGATTCACCTGTTAAATCCCGGTATTGTTGTATTAAGCGGCCGAGGCGCATCCGCAGGAAAAATTTGGCAGGCACCTATTCAACAAGCACTCAATGAACATTGTATTCCGCGCCTGGCGGTAAATACAGAAATTGGTCTTTCTGTATTAGGCTATGATGCAGAAATGATAGGAAGCTCAGCGCTTGTTATGGAAAAATATAGCGAAGTTGCGCGCAAGCTCAATAAAAAAGATTTGTTGAAAAAGCCATTTGTGCCAGATTTCAAGGGTATTTCCTGAAAATTTTCCGATTGTAACATACCTGGCAAAAACATTCACGTCTGTCATCTCACTTCTCCCATTGCTACTTAACTGAGGATTTACGTATTTTAGCGCCCCATGTTATTCAAAGATGTTATAGCGCAGGAAGAAATAAAGAATCACCTTGTACAACTGCTTAATCAAAACAGGCTAAGTCATGCTTTATTGTTTCTAGGTAAAGAAGGTTCCGGGGCGTTGCCGCTTGCCTTAGCTTTTGCCAATTTTGTAAGTCTTTTTTCTTCCGGAAATGATACGGCACAAAACAATATCTCCCTTTTTGGTGATGAACCAGAAGAAGTAGCTGAACCTGTTGCTACAAACTGGCAGGAGGCCGATGTAATTATACAACAACGGGCGGCTTACGCAAAGGTTGCAGGCATGGTGCATCCTGATATTCATTTTTCCTATCCTGTTATTCCCCGCAAAAGTGGCGACAAGCCTTTGAGTACAGATTACGTAAGTGAGTGGCGTGAATTTGTGAAACAATATCCTTATGGTAACGGCTACGATTGGTTGCAGTTTATAGGCGCTGAAAACAAGCAGGGTAATATTACCGCCTATGAATGCGCCGACATCATCCGCAAGCTCAGTCTCAAAAGTTTTGAAAGCAACTACAAAATACTACTGATGTGGTTGCCTGAATACCTGGGCAACGAAGGCAATAAACTGCTCAAACTTATTGAAGAGCCACCACCGAATACCCTGTTTTTATTGGTAGCGGAAAATGAAAGCCTGATATTACCTACTATTCTTTCTCGTACCCAACTTATTAAAGTGCCCCCATTACAATCTGCAGATATACAAAATGCATTGGTGCAAAGAGGAGCTGTTGGTGCTGAACAGGCAAGACAGATTGCATTAGTAGCAGAAGGAAATTACCATGAAGCATTACAATTATTGCAACATGCAGGCGAGGATTGGCAAAGTTTGTTGCGGGAATGGCTAAACGCAATTTTAAAAACAGGTCCTGCAGCACAGGTAAAATGGATAGAGGAGATCAGCCGGCTTGGAAGAGAAAAACAAAAACAATTTTTACGCTATTTTAATCACCTGTTGCAGCAAGCTATCCGTTTACAGATTATACCATCTTTTGGTGAGCAACTGCCAGAGGCAGAAAGAGATTTTGCCGGAAGATTAAATAAAATAGCCACTTTACCACAGCACCAGGCCATTATTGAAGAGCTTGATAAGGCAGCATATTACATAGAAAGAAATGCCAATGCTAAAATGCTGTTTCATGCGCTTACTATAAAGCTCTATCATATTATCGCGAAAAAAGAGGTGATAGAGTTGAGGTAACCTTGTTAAGAATTTCACACCTATAACCTGAGCAGGTATGCTTGAGTTTAAAACAGAAGAGCTGGGCAACATGTACTTAAAGGAGGGAAAGATTTCTTTGCTTGCATGCAACCAATATACGTTTGTAAAAGATAATAAGATAATTGCTACTTTCTTTACAGGCAAATTTCATTCTGGCGTAAAATACTATAGTATTAAAAGTGAAATTGGAACTTATTCATTAAAGCTAATTTCATCAAACCTGTTAAGAAAGGTGTATGGCATATACAACTCAGCAGATAATGGTATTATTGGTTCTATTAAGGTTAATCATTGGAAAATGATTAATAATACAAGTGATAGCCTTATGATTAATGATGTAATCTATAACTGTCAGCCTCATTCCGGAATATTATCAAGATTATGGAATAGCAATTGTTTCCTGAAAATATATAATACAGAAAGCGAAATATTGTATTCAGGAATAATTAAAGCAGGCAACTTAGGAAAAATAGATTTCATTGGTAAAGCTGAAATAACGGGCGACTCAAATTTATTGGATGTTGTGATGGGCTTATTTTGGGTCGACATAATGTTTAGAAAGTGGGTTCGAAGAAATATTGACTAGCAAACCTAACTTACTTAATAATTTTAGCGTCCAGTCTCAACTCTTCACATTTCTACATTATCACATCTCTCAAACTTCCAAATTTTTCTCCATATACTTCATCAGCGTCTTCCTGGCATTATTTTGTACCGATCTTTTCATAAAACTCGTCCATCCAAATAATACACCTTTCCATCCCAGGGCCTGCGAAAGCCAGGTGCTTAATCTGAAAGCATCACTATGTTCCGTTATTTTTCCATCAATAATGCGCATATATGCTTTTACATTATTGGTTACCTTTTTGCCGGTTTTCGAAAAAGTATATTTTGCCTGCCACTTGCAGGTAGCGTATTCTTCGTCAAGTAATTCAATGTCAGAAAATGTAAGTGAAAAACCTTTCGCGTTTTTGCAAAGCATCTCCCACATACATTTCACTTCATCTCCTTTCAATATCATAAATACAGGATCACTAAATATGATATCATCAGTGTAACAAGCATTCATCCCTGCCGCATTCAATTGCTGAAAGGCGGTATAAAACTGCTGAATTATTAATTTGTTATCGTCCATAAAAAAGAGCCATTAAATTGCAGAAGCAATACTTTTATTTTATCAAAACTACATATAACATGATACGCGTTGTTGTTTACCTGTGTATTTTATTTTCACCTGTCTGTTTATACAGCCAGGTCAATAGCGATTCCGCGTGGGTAAGGGCGCATTATACCAAGTTGGAAACATTCATCAGCATGCGTGATGGTATAAAGCTGTATACTGCCATATATACGCCTAAAGACACTTCTGAGCGTTATCCTGTATTGATGACTAGAACACCCTATTCCTGCAAGCCTTATGGTAAAGACAATTACAGAAAACGTTTAGGGCCGAATGTATACCTGATGAAAGAGAAATACATTTTTGTGTACCAGGACGCCAGGGGAAGATACAAAAGCGAAGGAAATTTTAGGGAAATGACACCCTACATTGAAGAGAAAAAATCTCAGAAAGATGTAGATGAATCGAGTGATACGTATGATACCATTGAGTGGTTATTAAAAAATACAAGAAACAACGGCAGAGTGGGAATAACCGGAATATCATTTCCAGGCTTTTATTCATCGGCAGCATTGCCCGATGCGCATCCTGCATTAAAAGCGGTATCACCACAGGCGCCCATGTCTGACGAATTTATTGGAGATGATTGCAACCACAATGGCGCATTCTTTTTGCTGGATAATTTTGATTTTTATAAAGGATTTGACGGGCCAAGAATTAATAACGGAGAAAGCTACAAACCCTTTTTTGAAACCAACTATAAAGACGCGTACAAATTCTTTCTTGATCTCGGTCCACTAAAGAATGCTAATACTGGGCGTTATTTTTATGATAGCAACAGTACATGGAGACAAACGGTTAAACATGACACCTACGATGCATACTGGCAATCAAGAAACATAAGGCAACATCTGAAAAATGTACAGCCAGCGGTTTTAATGGTAGGCGGATGGTTCGATGCAGAAGATCTCTACGGTGCGTTAAAAACGTATGCTGCTATAGAAAAGCAATCTCCACAGAATAACAGCAGGTTAGTAATGGGACCATGGACGCATGGTGGATGGGCGGCTCCGACATGGAAATCATTTGCTGATTATTACTTTGGAGCAGACCTGAATACTTTTTACCAACAGCAAATCGAAACGCCTTTTTTTAATTTCTATTTAAAAGATAAAGGCAATTTTCAACAACCTGAAATCACGCTTTTTGAAACTGGCTCAAACCAATGGAAACAGTATGATGTTTGGCCACCCAAACAAAGTGAGCCAACTTTCTTTTATTTAGGGAACAATAAACAAATAACAAAAGAAAAGCCAATAGAAACAAAAGGTATAAGCGAATATGTTAGTGATCCAAATAAACCCGTGCCTTACACTGATGGCATATGGGAAGAAAGGAATGATAGGTATATGGCCGAAGACCAACGCTTTGCATCAAAACGACCTGATGTAATATCATTTGAAACAGAACCCCTGCGCAATGGAATGACATTGACAGGTGAAACCGGTGTGAACCTTTTTGTTTCAACTACAGGCAGCGATGTGGATTTTATTGTAAAGATTATTGATGTTTGGCCGGCCGGATCTTATTTATCTACGCCTGATTCCGCGCAGCATCCTGTTGCTATGAGTGGTTACCAGCAAATGGTGCGTGCAGAAGTGTTCCGGGGAAAATTCAGGGAAAGTTTTGAAAAGCCGGTTCCTTTTCAAAAAGGCAAGGTTGAAAAGGTAAGTTTTAATTTAAATGAGGTGGCACATACTTTCAAACCTGGTCATCGGCTTATGATTCAGATTCAGAGCAGTTGGTTCCCCCTGGTAGACAGAAACCCGCAAACATTTGGTTACATACCCGGCATGGATAAAAAAGATTTTAAAAAAGCAACCATCAGCATATATCACAATGCGGAGTATAGTAGCAATGTAGTATTGCCCGTAATGAAAAAATAGCGGTTAAATATTTGTATGCATTATAATTCATTAATGCAGGAAAGAATAATATTACAGGTGTGCATTATTTCCTCATTGCTGATGTTTAGCGGCGGTGCTATACGCATACAATCAGAAGCGAATAAAAACCAATCGGTCAATACGCCTTTTTCAATGCATTTGTCAATAACGGTTTTGTTTTGCTCATAACTATCAAAAGCAAGCGCAATTAATAAACCCACTGCGCGTACCGATTTTATTCTGGGATGTTGTAATGTATCTGTAAAAAATTGAGCTTTTGATTCAACCTGCTCAATCATCTTTTCTTCCATTAAAGCCTTCATCGCGGCCAGGCCGGCAGCACAACTTACAGGATGTCCGCCAAAAGTAGTGATGTGTCCAAGCACCGGGTTATTAGTTAAATTCCACATTAAGGTTTTATCGGCAACAAATGCGCCGAGCGGCATTCCTCCGCCCAATGCTTTACCCAGCAAAACAATATCCGGTATTATTTCAAATTGCTGAAAGCCCCACAGCGTTCCTGTTCTGCCAAATCCTGTTTGTATTTCATCCAGTATTAATAAACAACCCGTATCGCTACATTTTTTTCTGAGTGCCTGCACCCATGCTTTGGTTGGTGCAACTATGCCTGCTTCCGCCTGAATGGTCTCTGCTATTACACAGGCCGTTTGATCTGTTATATAATCAAGATCATCCATAACGTTATAGTGAAGATGCAATACATCGGGGAGCAAAGGACGATAAGCATTGCGCCAGTATTCATCTCCCATAATACTTAAAGCCCCTTGCGTGGAGCCGTGGTAAGATTGATTAAAAGCCACGATCTGCGTACGACCCGTACTGCGCTTAGACAGCTTCATAGCGCCTTCAACAGCTTCGGCGCCGGAGTTAGTAAAGTATACAGAATTAAGTGAAGCCGGCAAATGTTGTGTAAGATATTGCGCGTATGTTACTTGCGGAGTCTCTACCAATTCGCCATATACCAGCAAATGCAGGTATTGATCTGCCTGCTGTTTAATAGCTTCAACTACTTTTGGATGGCGATGTCCTACGTTACACACACTAATGCCTGCAATAAGATCTATATATTCCTTTCCTTGTATATCTGTTAACTTACTGCCTTCAGCCTTTACAATCTCAAGCGCTAATGGAGCAGGGGATGTTTGTGCTATATGTTTAAAAAAAAGTTGCCTTTGGTTCATGAAATAAGAATTAAATAAGCAGCCACATTTGATGTTACAAATTTAACTAACACTTGAGTTAATTCAGTAGAAAATCAAATCTCAGGCTATTGGAAATTCCAACATCAGTATCCGCACAAGCCACCTCCTTTTACGTGAGATATGCAGTGTAGCTGATTGTAGGAGTTGTAAGGCTATATTCTATAGATGAAAGATCTCTTAAAAGTAAAATGCAGTGGTGGTGCGGATACGAAGCCTGCCGGCTTGAGGCGTCTACCCTTTATTCTTACAAGCAGTTCGCTATAAAAGTGAGTTTAAGATCAAATTAGGTACTTACTCATGTTTGGAAGTGTGTTCACGAGCACTACAATCGTCTTGCCAATGTTACCGCCTGCTTAAACTTTTTTGTTTTCCCTTGCAGATTATAAACCTCTGTTAACACAACATAAATGCCTATGCGCAGTTTTTGATTTTTTTCATCGAGCCCATCCCACCTGAAGTTTCCCTGTCTTCCGCATAATCCATTTCGAATGAGGTAGCGCACTGGCCTTCCCGCCGCATCAAACACCGTAATGTTGCATACATAACCGGCATCGGGAAAACTATAGTTGATGGTAAGAACATCATCATTTCCGTCATTATCAGGTGAGAAAACTTGAGGCGTTACACTGATTTCACCTTTAACCTGCACATCAGCGATAGATTGAGAATTTACATAGCCAGGCGTGCCATAACCTGCACTGGCAGCGGCAGAATGCCAGTTGCTTTTTTCCTGCGAAGCGGCAGAAAAATTAATTCTCTCAAGCGCTACTCCTTTGGCGTTGCTTATTAAAGGGAAATGCCAGCTTTCGCTATAACTTACTTCATCTGTTATTTCGCCACGAAAATTGAGTAGCGTTATTGTACTGCCACTATTTGATAAAGCCGGCATGCTGTTTACCTGCATAAATGAACCAGGATTTTTATTGATATAGGTTTGCTGAACTGCAACCGTATCTTCTGTCAGCAATTTATATTCTCCGGGATAAAAAAATAAATGTTCTGTATATAAGGCCCTTTGGCTTCCAAGGTTGCCGGTTGCATTACGGGTTGTTATCAATACATCTTTACAATCTACAGCATGTTTACTGTTGTTATATAATTCAACATATTCTGCTCCATTATCTGGTGAATTAAATAATATTTCATTGATTACAATATCTCCCTTAGCAGCTATTTCAGCCAAGCCCGTTTTTACAGTTGCTGTCGTCATTATGTTACCACCGCAATCGCTGATATTTTTTACTGTAACAGAATAAATTTTTTCACGGTTGAAGCTGCCTGTTAATGTAAGTGTTATAGTATTAAATAATGGCGCTTCAGCTATAACTTCTGCGGGAATACCCAAACCGTCACTTATATTAAAATTTTCTTTTTGAATGGAAGACGTGCTATCCAATGGCTCATCAAACACAAGTGTTGTATGTATACTATCCAAAGAATAGGCATATAATAGTACAGGACTTTTTTCATCGTGCAGTGTTGCGGCTACAGCGTTTATAGCACAAGGTGTGCCGCCATTATCATTAGCACTCGCTTTCCAATTGGTACGCCCTATGCAGGCGTTATGCGCATCAATCATTTCAAGCGACCAGCCGCCATCTGCTTTCGTTTCATTACTATACCAGCTTTTGTTGTAGGCAATGGCGTGTATTACATTAGCCTCAACTGAATATAATGTAATGAGGTCCCCGGTTACACGCAGTGTAGGAAAATTGGTTACGCCAATTGTTTTTCCAAATGCGGTTAATGCTGCTGCACCACTGTTAGAGGTAATTACTACAAAACTGTCTGGCTCCAAGATAAAATCAACATTGATCTTTGCCGTATTACTGCCGTCGCTCAAACTCCAGCCTTTTATGTTATAAGCGTTGCGCGATGCGTTATAGAGTTCGATATATTTTGTATTAGGTAAACCGCGTGCCGATGATGGGTTGGCCATAATTTCGTTTATTACCACATCGTAGCGGTGAGGCGATTGAGCAAGCGTGGTCAGACAGTGCAATAGCAGCACAGATAACAGGGTGATTTTCATAATTTCAAGATAAGTAAATTCATGCTATTTTTACCTTCCTGAACCTACTGATCGTGATTTATGATGGAGAATTATAGTATTAAACGCTTTTTTTCGACTCTGGTTCCATTGTTATCTTAATTACCATAATTTCGCAGACCACATTAAATTCCTTAAACCTTATTCATATTTTAGTGTGTAACCTGCTTATGCAGGACTTCATTTTGTTTGTAAAAATTTAATTTTATGCCTCCTGTTTTAACCACGGCTTCTTTACTAAAACAACTGACAGATCTGAATGCACAAAAAGTAAAGTTGGCTATTACTGACCTGGACGGGGTGCTTAGAGGCAAGGTGATGAGCTTTGACAAATTTAAATCCATTGTAGAAAGTGGCTTTGGCTTTTGTGACGTGGTTTTTGGTTGGGATGCCGGAGACGTGGCTTACGACAATGCGAATGTTACAGGCTGGCACACAGGATATCCTGATACTACCGCTTCGGTTGATATACAGACATTCCGGAAAGTACCCTGGGATAATGAGATACCCTTTTTCCTGGCAGATTTCCGCAATGCTAATGGTGATGCTTCCTTATTGTGCCCAAGAACATTGTTGAAAAGGGTAATGGGTGATGTAAATAAGGCAGGTTTTCAGGCTTTTTGCTCGCAGGAGTTTGAATGGTTTAACCTAGTAGATAATACAGATCAATTGTATGAGGGAAAGTTCAGAGATCTTAAGCCAATGACAAACGGCATGTTTGGGTATTCGGTATTAAGATCGTCTCAACGAAGCGCTTTTTTCAATGATCTTTTTGATCTTCTTAAAAAGTTTGACATACCATTGGAAGGCATTCATACCGAAACCGGTCCTGGTGTATATGAAGCAGCTATTACATATTCAGGTGCACTGGAGGCCGCAGATCGCGCAGTGTTATTTAAAAGCAGTGTGAAAGAAATTGGTTACCGGCATGGGGTGTTGCCCACTTTTATGGCAAAGTTCAGCGAAAACCTGCCGGGTTGCAGCGGCCATGTGCACCAGAGCCTGTGGTCTACAGATAGTAAAAAGAACCTTTTCTACGATAAAAAGGCAAAAAACAATATAAGCGCCTTAATGGAAAGTTATATAGCCGGTCAATTGTATTGCCTGCCTTTTATACTGCCTATGTTTGCGCCTACGGTTAACAGTTATAAAAGATTGGTGGAAGGTGCCTGGGCTCCAACTACACTTACCTGGGCAGTTGATAACCGCACTACAGCTTTACGCGCTTTGCCGGGCGGTGAAAAATCGGCAAGATTAGAAACAAGAGTGGTGGGCTCAGATTCCAATCCCTACCTCGCTATTGCGGCTTGCCTTGCCGCGGGGTTATATGGTGTAAAAAAGAAAATGAAACTTGATGTTCCTGCAACTATCGGAAATGGTTACACTAATAAAACCAATGGCATATTACCGGCTAACTTATGGCAGGCTACACAGGCAATGAAAACATCCTCTGTTGCAAGAGAATTGTTTGGTGATACTTTTGTAGATCATTTTGCCGGAACCAGGGAGTGGGAATGGAAACAATTTTCAAAAGTGGTTACGGATTGGGAATTGAAGCGGTATTTGGAAATTATTTAGATTGACTTTGGCAATCAGCCGTCAGCTATCAGCTTTGAGAGAACTAACGGTTCACAAACTTTAAACCATAAACAACAAACGCTTCAGCCATCTAAATCATAAATTTCAAATCTCAAATACATTATGTCTTTCGAAAAAATTCATCAGTTTAATTTCCCTACAACCATTCGCTTTGGAGCTAATGTAGTTAAAGAATTACCCGCTTATTTAAAAGCGAATAATCTCAAAAAGCCATTAGTAGTTACTGATCCAAATGTGGCTCAACTTCCTTTTTTTAAGGCTATCGTAGAGGATCTGAAAAGTAATGGTATTTCAGTAGAAGTGTTTTCAGACATTCATAAAAATCCTGTAAAATCTGATGTATATAAAGGCGTGGATCTGTGGGATAATACCGATCGCGACAGTGTAGTTGGTATTGGCGGTGGCGCAGGGCTTGATGTGGCAAGAGCTATTTTATTGCGCATTAACCATCGCGAAGATTTGTTCAAATACGATGACCTTATTGGTGGTGATGTATATGTTACTAATGATGTGCCTCACTTTATCACCGTACCTACTACGTCCGGCACCGGCAGCGAAGTAGGTCGCAGCGCCATTATTGCAGACGATGAAACACATCAGAAGAAAATTTTGTTTGCTCCCAAATTGCTTGCAAAGATCGTTTTCGCTGATCCTTTGCTTACTATGGATATACCAGGACCAATTACTGCCGCTACGGGCATGGATGCTTTAACGCACAACATGGAAGCGTTTCTGGCAAAAAATTATCATCCTATATGTGATGGCATTGCGCTGCAGGGTATTAAACTCATTCACGAATCGCTTGAAAAAGCTACCAATAAACCTGATCTTGAATCAAGAAGCAAAATGCTGCTGGGATCAATGATGGGTGCAATTGCATTTCAAAAAGGATTAGGTGTGGTGCACTCATTGGCACATCCGCTTTCTTCATTGCTTGACACACATCACGGCTTGGCCAACGCGGTAAATATTCCTTATGGTATGGAGTTTAATATTGCGGGTTTTGAAGATAAATTCAGGATTATAGCAAGAACACTTGAGCTGGGAAAGGAAAATGGCGCTGGTGTGGTTGAATATTTATTTGATCTCAACGATAAAATAAAAGTGCCGCATCATCTTAGAGATATCGGCGTAAAAATGGAACATGTCGAAACCCTCGCTGATCTGGCTTTTGCAGATTTCGCGCATCCTAATAATCCCAAGCCGGTATCCAGGGAAGATTTTAAGCAGTTGTATCTAAAAGCATTGTAATGGCAAAAAAATTGGTGATAGGGGTAACAGATTGCAGCAAGTATGCTAATTACAACAACTGGATATTAGCCCACGGAAACAATGTAGAAGTATTGCAATTAAGTTACAAGGCCAATAACATCGAAGACTTAAAGAAATGCGACGGCATAGTGCTTACAGGTGGCGAAGATGTGCATCCACGCTTTTATAACAAACCAGAATTGTATAAGTATTGTTATGAAGATGATGTGAGCGAAGTAAGAGACGAATTTGAATGGGAAATACTGGAATATACCGAAGCCAATGCTGTGCCAGTGTTGGGTATTTGCCGCGGTTTACAGATTGGCAATGCCTTTTTTGGCGGCACTTTAATACCTGATATACCTATATGGGGAAAGTTCAATCATTCCAAACTCCCGGATGACAGCGACCGTTATCATGAAGTTCGGGTTGATCCATCATCCTGGCTACATAGTTTAATTGGCGAAGAAAAAGGAATGATAAACAGTAATCATCACCAAAGCGCTGATCTGATAGGGAACGGATTGATTGTTTCTGCCGTATCTCCCGATGGGGTTATTGAAGCTTTGGAACGTAAAGATCCCGCTAAAGGTGCTTTCTTATGTTTTATCCAATGGCATCCGGAGCGCATGAGCAACCAGGAAAGCAGTTTCGTAAAACCGGTCAGGAATGCTTTTATTAGCGCTTGTCAAAAAAGGTAAAAAAGCGCATCCTGTCTACCAAGTTCATTTCATACTAAGCTGTAACTTGCAAAGCCAAATAAAATTTAGTTCCATTAATATCATTATATGCAAATTATAAATCCCGCTACAGAAGAAGTTATACAGGAAGTGGTTGAAGATACGCCTGAAACCATCCAGGAAAAATATCAACTGGTAAAACAAGGTCAAAAGCAATGGGCCGCGGTTTCATTGGATAAAAGAATCAGTGCAATAGAAAAATTTCATTCACTTCTCGACGAAAGAAAAGACGAACTGGCTGAAACATTAACCCGGGAAGTTGGGAAACCGCTTCAACAATCTTACAATGAATTGAATGGCGCACGCAAACGCATTGAATACTTTATCAGGAATTCTGCCAAGTGGCTTGCGGAAGAATGGATAACCGAAGAGGATGCCACCAGGGAAAAGATAGTATATGAACCGCTGGGTATAATAGGTAATATATCCGCATGGAACTATCCTTACCTGGTTGGCGTAAATGTTGTTATACCTGCTTTAATTGGCGGCAACGGCGTTTTATACAAACCCTCAGAATACTCAACACTTACGGGTTTGCATATTCAACGACTGTTATACCTCGCAGGCATACCCGAAAACGTTTTTGCAATTGTAATCGGCAAAGGTAATGCCGGACAGGTGTTGCTTGATCTTCCACTTGATGGATATTTCTTCACCGGCAGCTATCGCACCGGAAAATATGTAGCGGAACAAACAGCAAAAAAACTTGTACCCGTTCAATTGGAACTCGGAGGAAAAGATCCTTTATATGTAATGGATGATATAGAAGATATTGATGCTGTAGCTGCGGCTGCGCTGGAAGGGGCTGTATACAACACCGGGCAAAGCTGTTGCGCGGTTGAAAGAGTGTATGTGCAGGAAAAAATTTACGATCGTTTTGTAGATGCGTTTGTAAGCCAGGCAAAAAAACTGGTTACGGGTAATCCTATAGATAAGGCAACTGAAATTGGCCCTGTAAGTAGAAAAGAGCAACTCGCAGTTTTAAATGAACAGGTAGAAGATGCTATACAAAAAGGTGGCAAAGTAGTATCAGGTGGTCATCGCGCACAAGGAAAGGGATACTTTTTTGAACCTACCGTAGTAGTAAATGCCAATCATGACATGAAGATCATGATGGATGAATCATTTGGACCCGTTATTGGTTTGCAGAAAGTAAAAGATGATGATGAAGCGGTTGAACTGATGAAGGACACACCTTACGGTTTAACTGCTGCTGTATACTCCAAAAGCTTTGAACGCGCGGAGCATGTAATGAAGGAAATGGATACCGGCACTGTATACTGGAATTGCTGCGACAGGGTGAGCGCCGCACTCCCATGGTCAGGTCGTAAAAACTCAGGTTTGGGTGCTACGCTGTCTTATCATGGTATTAGGGCATTTGTACAGCCAAAGGCTTATCATTTGAGAGGATGATGAAGGCGTCGCCAGGAGGCGACAAGAATCTGGTTCGTGGCGAGGACGCCACGAACAGCGTGTGGTAGTTTGTTTTAATGCTTATTTAATAACCTGAAATGAAGAATTACTTTTTTCTAGTTATAATCTTTTGCATTAGCTGTTATACCGGCTGTTCTCTTAAACGGAATAAGAATAATATAAACTACATAAAAGTAATTGCATTCGGTGAAGCAGATACAATAACTCGCTACAATAAGGGAATTGGGCTAGATGTTTTTGCATACTATGAGCCTGAAACAGACTCTCTTCTCTATATAAGCAAAAACCGAATTGATACTTCAAACAACGGAACCTTCTCAGCGAGATTGCAAGGCACACTATACAGGGATACTTTTTTGAATATAGTGAAAACATTACAAAAGCTGAAACCAGGAAATAGTATTGATACAACATTTGTTTATTGCATTGATCCTATATATATTGAGTATAGTGTAGATAATAAAGTTTACTATCACTATTTTATTCAAAATGGCGATACGATAAACAATTTTTGTAACCTTGTTTTTAATTTTTCCCATCGATCCCTGAAGAAAAGAAATCTTAGCGATAGGTTGTCCGCTATTGACACGCAGGGTGTGAATGCAATGAAAAGAGTTGGAGAATATGATAAAAAAGAAGAGCCATATATACCCGTATCTTGTGATAGCAGTATAAATAAAGAAAAAGTATATGGTTCATGGAGGTTAACGTACCAAGGATTTAATCATAAAAATAGTTTTACAAAAGCTACATTTTCAAAAAATGGTACTTATTTATTTGAAAAGGTCCGCGAGGGAATTGGGCTAGATGTTTTTGCATACTATGAGCCTGAAACAGACTCTCTTCTCTATATAAGCAAAAACCGAATTGATACTTCAAACAACGGAACCTT
>JBGALP010000071.1:0-19781 GCA_044223805.1 Agriterribacter sp. | reverse complement strand
CGAAACGTAGTATAGCCCTTTCCGAAAGTACAGATGGATTAAAATGGAGCGATCCTGTTATATGTCTGCCGAACGATGATAGTAGCGGATGGGAGCGGGATGTAAACCGCCCGGTAGTTATTAAGAAAGGCGGCAAATACCTGATGTGGTATACTGGCGAAACCGATAGCGCTTCACAAATTGGCTTTGCCATAAGTGATGATGGAAAACATTTTTCGAAAGTTGTTCCCCACCCTGTAGTAACGGCATCAACACCGTGGGAGAAAAAAGCAGTGCAATGCCCCCATGTGATTTGGGATGAGCAGGAAAAGACATTTAAAATGTGGTACTCTGGTGGAGAACAATATGAACCTGATGCCATAGGATACGCTACCAGCGCGGATGGTATCAACTGGAAAAAATTTGAAGGCAACCCGGTGTTCAAAAACAACGCCGCCAACGAATGGGAGCAGGCAAAAGTAACGGCTTGCCAGGTGATTAAAAGAACCGATGATTACCTGATGTTTTATATCGGATTTAAAAATGTGGATTATGCACAGATAGGAATGGCAAAGTCGAAAGACGGCATTAGTAATTGGGAAAGATACGCTGCTAATCCTATTATAAGACCCGGGATGGCATGGGATTCAAGTGCGGTGTATAAGCCTTATACTATTTTAAACAACGATCAATGGTTATTGTATTATAATGGCAGAAGAAATAATGTGGAGCAGATTGGTATTGCCATACACGATGGAAAAGATTTGGGATTCTAGTAAACCTATAGGGTTTGCAGCGCAGCAATTCAGCCCGACAAACCCTATAGGTTTTTCACGACATCTTTAAATAAGTTACTAGTGAGGAAGCACAACATATTCTTACCATTTTTTATCTCCGCAGTATTAGCAGTAGCTAACACAGGCATTGTTGCCCAGCACATACTTAAAGCTGACAATTACAAACATTATATTGATTCATTCAATGTGAATGATGAAGAATTGTTTGTACAATATATCAACAATGAAAAAAGCTGGGATTTTCTTTCAGACAATATTCCACTGTTAGATTGTCCGGATAAAATGATAGAACAGACTTATTACTTCAGGTGGTGGACATATCGTAAGCATATCAAAAAAACACCCGAGGGTTTTGTGATCCTCGAATTTTTGCCTGATGTTCCCTGGGCTGGCAAATACAATACTATCAATTGTCCTGCTGCGCATCATATATACGAAGGACGCTGGATGCACGATCCATCTTACATTAAGGATTATGCGAAATTTTGGCTTGAAGGCGGTGGAGATGTGGGGCGTATAGTTTCTGGATTGCAGATGCGCTATATAATGACTACCTGGTAACAAAAGATGCGGCTTTAATAAAAGAACTATTTCCCTTACTTATTGAAAATTATAAAGCATGGGAAACAGAGACATGATGCAAATGGTTTATTTTGGCAGGAAGACGGTAAAGATGGAATGGAAGTATCTATAGGTGGTGCTTTATCAGAAAACGCAATGGGTTACAGGGCTACCATCAATACGTATATGTATGCGGATGCTATCGCTATATCTAAAATGGCTTTGCTGCTGAATCAAAAAGAAACGGCGGAATATTTTGTTGCAAAAGCGAATAATATAAAGAAAAAAATACAGGAAAAATTATGGGATAAGAAAGGCGTTTTTTTTAAAGTGTTGCCACGTGGAAAAGACAGCTTGTGCAGCGCCAGAGAATTGCATGGCTACACACCCTGGTATGCTAATGTGCCCGATGCAAAATACAATGCAGCATGGAAATACCTGATGGATCCAAACTATTTTTATGCACCGTTTGGGCCAACAACAGCGGAACAAAACCATCCGGATTTCAAAATTTCGTATGAAGGACACGAATGTCAATGGAACGGCCCAAGTTGGCCATTCGCAACTTCCATTACACTAACGGCAGCGGCTAACCTGCTTAATAATTATACGCAACCTTACTTTTCAAAAAAAGACTATTTCAAACTCATCAGCATATATGCGAACAGTCACCAGTTAAAAAGAGAAGATGGTAAAATAGTGCCATGGATAGACGAAAATCTAAACCCATTCACCAGCGACTGGATTTCCCGCACAAGATTAAAAACCTGGGACCATGGCACATGGTCTGCAGAGAAAGGGGGTAAGGAAAGAGGCAAGGATTATAATCACTCCACGTTTGCCGATCTCATCATAACCGGCCTGATAGGACTAAGGCCGGAAGCAGACAATTCAATTACGGTGAATCCACTGTTACCCGAAAATACCTGGGATTATTTTTGTCTTGATAACGTTTTATATCACGGCAAAACAATTACCGTATTGTATGATAAAACAGGTAAACGTTATAATAAAGGCAAAGGATTAATTTTGTTTGTGAATGGAAAAAAAGTTGCAGGAGTTGCTTCAATGAAAAAGATAAAAATAAACCTTGAGCATTACTAATCCCTAAGTTAGAACAACAAGTATTCCGTATGGCTAACAGTTGCTGTACTAGTAAAACGACTGCTTTTCCCCTCGAAACATTCATTCAATTCAAATTATCATACAAGCGGGATCGCAGTGACGACTATAGTAGTCGAAAAATGTACTAACAGTTTTAAGATTAAATTAATCAGCGTTTTACCGTCTTTGCAAGGCTTAATACCAATATGTTCTTCCGCGGCTATGTCCCCGAAAACAAAGTCCTTACTTCAACAACAACGCCAGCAAATCCATTACCCCTGCGGTAGTATGGGTCCATATTTCTTTATAGGTTGCATTTACCTGCATAGGCATGTACGGTTCATCATCGTTTTCAAATGTTTCTATGCCTACCGGCACTGCCCCGGTTACATCTCCGGCATAAGCGCCATATAATGGCGGGTAGTCGTAACCGTCACCATAAATCGTACTCATGGCGAAAGGGTTATATCCTACTATATATTCCAGTTGGCGTGTACCTATATCTCTTAAAGATTTATCATTTAATACATCTGAAAGCAACAATGCCGCTTTTGCTTTTGAAATAAGTATGGCATGAAATCCACGGAACTGGTAAGCCACAGGAAAACGGCGGAGATAAAAATTGTCTGATAATTTAATTCCGTTTTTTACCTGTGCATTATATTCTTCCATAGAAGGCATTCCTACTTTTTCTCCTTCGTGATAAATGCCTGCAAAGCTGGCATTATTCAATTCATATACCGCGGCCGGTAAAATGCCGTAAGGCGCAATACTGTTGGAAATATCGTGAAGATAATCAGCATAATATTGACAGCTTTGTTTCCAGTTTTTAGCTTCAGCATGTTGTGGCGCATCTTTCAGCAGCATGGTTAATCCCTGCATAATCAGGTATTCCTCGCTTCTGTGAAAATATTCCAGTATTCTTTGCTTCGACCGCGATTCATAAAAGAAACCACGCAACGGCGTTGACCAATCTGTACGCTTTTCTGTTTGCTGACAACTCATTACTATCTCGGCATATCTTACCGCCCAGTCAAGATAGCGTTGCGCCTTTGTAAGACGATATAAATACATTGCCGAAACTATCGCTTTCGCATATAGTTCGGTTTCATTTTTTTCAGTTATGCTCATTGTCAGCATTTCATTCGCAAAGTTGAAATCTTCTACGGCACTTTTAGCGCACAGATGAGCAAACACAGTATCTACTGCTTTATATAACGGCGCCGCCAAAGCGCAGTAAGAAGCAGCGATGAAATTATCGGAAGGGTTATTGCTTGCTTTTCCTTGTATATCGTCTTTCGTTCCTGTTATATTGTCCGTCCATATACCTACTATCAATCCACCTTCGCGGTAGCCATCTCCAAATCTTGTTTTCAATGTCCAGTTTAATCCCCACCTGGCTTCATCGAGTAGGCGTTGATATAATTTTTTGTTTTTGTTTTTAACTGATTCAGCGAGGTCCAGCATTGCAATACCTGACTTTGCTGTATTACCTATACCTTGTGTAAGATCAGCAGCATCGTGCCAGCCGCCATTTACCGTAACCTGTCGTCCATCAGGGTGTATACAGGTAACATCATGGTGGCATTCCTGGTGTATACCTGGCTGGTCAAAACCACATCTTTCTGCAAAAAAGAAATTTAATGTATGCCATGCCGTTGCCAGGTAAGCTTCGTCACCAACAGCGAATGGTTTTGAACTCACGGCAGCAGTTTTAATAGTATAGTATCCGGGAGTATTCACATCTGTGAAATCCAGCTCCACAAAATCATTTGACAGCTTTTTACCATTGCCGGTAAAAACTACCTTGTTTTTTTCGTTCAGCAACTGAAATTTAGTGTCACTGCTATTTTGAATCAATGCCTGTTTGCGGCTGTTCAATTGATAACCGCTATGGCTATACGCTATTGCGTTTTTGCGTAAGTTAAATCCTCTTGTATTTTCTGCCTCTACTTTTTCCAAACGCATATCATCAACATACAACTTCAACCTGTCACTGGCTCCTTTTGGAGAACCGGTAAGCATGATATTAACGCCGAAACCGGTAACTGCATCCCGGTACAAGTCCGGCATTTCCCAAATAATATGATGCCATTGTCCTGGGTAAACGGTTTCAAAATGTTGTCCCTCAAACCTTCCAGGAACAGGTATAATGTGACTGCCCGCATTGTACAAGGTGCATCCCACAAAAACAGAATAAAATCCTGGTGCTTCCGCATATACCCAAACGGAAAAGCGGTTGTAGCCCGTTATATCTTCTCCATTGAGTGGTCTTACCAATTCAGCCGTAGCATAACTTCTGTTGCTCGGATTTTTTACCGCCAGCGATGCAGGTGTTTCAAGCAAAATGCTGCCCTTACCAGAATGTGATATACTATGATTAATTTGTATAGTACCCGGGCCAGTGGATTTCAAATGACTAAAATCTGTTGCTAATGATAATTCTTTTGATTGCAGCACTTCTTTCTTCATCCATCTTGTTAAGCCTGCATTGGCAGAATCCGCCTTTATGGTATGCGTTATATATTCACTTTCTTCTAATTGTTTTTGCAATAAAACATCCTGAGACTGGAGTATTTCAAATCCAAAAAGAAGGATATTTATGAGAATTAGATTTTTACGTTGGGGTTTATTTGAAAAAATCATGCGGTACTAAATTCATTTAAAAGTATAGCATTTTGGTTAATTGTAACTCATCCGCATATGCTTAAAGCCGACATTAATATTCAATTCATTTTTTTCATTTAGGTTTGCCAACTGCTTATGGCTACCACTTCCAGTAATATTAACCTCAAGGTTGCTTTATCTTATAAACAGATCATAACTATCGCAGTTCCTATTTCCGCGGCATTATTAGTACCGCAGGTTAATTTCATTACCAATAATATTTTTCTTTCCCGTCTTGGAGAACAAGCATTGGGTGCGGCTGGTATTACAGGTGTGTTTTATTTGATTTTCGCGGGCATTGGCGTAGGACTCAACAATGCATTGCAGGCGCTTATTTCAAGACGTGCCGGGGAAAACAGAATTAATGATATTGGAAAAATATTTTCACAGGGCATTTTTGTGGCAATGGCTATCGCCGCATTTGGTATAGTTTCAACTTACTTACTAGCGCCCATAATATTTCGCCACGCCATTCATTCAGAGGAAACGTATAATATGTGTATCCATTTTTTACGGATACGTATATGGGGACTACCCTTTTTATATCTCTACCAAATGCGCAATGCTTTGCTGGTGGGCACTAATCAAAGCAAATACCTGGTTGCAGGAACCATTGCTGAAACTGTAGCCAATGTTTTTTTTGATTACACGTTGATTTATGGGTATTGGGGATTTCCGGAACTTGGTTTTAATGGAGCTGCTATAGCGTCTATCATTGCTGAGTTCCTGGGAATGTTTGTGGTATTTGTGGTGATCCATATTAAAAAATTTCACAAGACCTTCTTTTTGTATGATCATTTTTATATTGATAAAAAAATCTCTAAGCTGATACTTGTACAGGCATCACCGCTTATTATGCAATATGCCCTCAGCATTATAAGCTGGGAGTTTTTTTACATCATGATAGAACACCACGGACAAAGAGCGCTGGCTATCTCTAACACCATGCGCAATATATTTGGCTTTTTTGGTGTATTTACCTGGGCATTTGCGGCAACCTGTAACACCATGGTGAGTAATATTATTGGGCAGGGATTGAAAGACAAAGTAATTCCCCTCATTCAAAAAATAGTGAAGGTTAGTACCGGCGTGGCAATAGTAGTTTGTACGCTGTTGAACCTTTTTCCGCATCTTTTTTTATCAATATATGGAAGAGGCGAGGAATTTATAACAGAAGCAATACCGGTTTTACGGGTGGTTTCAACAGCATTAATCATTATGTCTTTTTCTACAGTGTGGTTAAACGCAGTTACCGGCACGGGAAATTCAATGATCAACCTGGCCATAGAATTTGTGGCGATAGGATTATATACGATCTATACCTATATCGTTCTTGAAAAACTCAACCTTCCAATAGTATGGGGATGGGCTGCAGAATGGATCTATTGGATTGTATTATTCCTGTTATCTTTTCTATATATCAAGAGTGGAAGGTGGAAAAAGAAGGTGTTGTGACAAACGTGAGCAACTGTGGTCGGTACCGCAGGTCAGACCGCAGTTTGGTGTATAGGTCTGACGTTATGCGTGCAGACCTTGTAAACTTTCTACTGCGCGAGGCGTCTTCGCCTCGCAAGTATTTGTTGTCGACCTCCCGGCGACTTATGTATCGCGGATTTCTGGTTTTCCTATTTCAACACTTCTTTCGCATTCTCTTCAATCAAACTACGTATCTGGTTGCTGTACATGCTGGCAATAAAAGGTATATTCAAATTAACTTCAACTGCGGATGGATTCACAACAATAGTTCCGTCTGTAGAAAATGGTCCCATAGAAAAACTAAAGTCACCTTTATTGTCAGCCCAGGATTCTTTTACATTGTTTACCCTGCCCGCAAATTTCTGCTGAAGACTTTGCAATAGATTTTTTATTCTGCCCGTTGCTTCTTCTGTAGTATGTTGATGTGGAATAGTTACTTTCATTATATAAATACAAATAAATTAAAAGACACATGGTAGAAGGTTTAGGGTGTAAGGCATAAGGTAGAAATCTCCTTACGTCTTACCACTTATTACTTACTACTTATTTCGTCCAGGTATTGTTGGGTTCGTTTGAGTCAGGTAGAATATGATCAGGATCAAGCACTACTTTTGTTAACTCTTCTCCTGCATCCACCTTAAATGTCCATGAAGTATTGTTCTGCCATATTTCCACCGGCAATTTTTTCCGCCCGGTTTTACCACTTACAGTAGTATATTCAGCCGTAACGGGCATTGCCATTGGAGCGAGATTCTCGATAGTGATTAATATACCTTGCTTGGCATCGCCATTTATATAATCCACTTTTGTTACTGCCTGGTCTAAAGCATAGTTATTCAGGAACATCCCTCTCCAGAACCATGCAAGATCTTCACCTGCTGAGTTTTCAATGCTGCGGAAAAAATCCCAGGGAGTAGGATGTTTGAAAGCCCAATCGCTGGTATACTTTCTAAAAGCGTAATCAAAACGGTCCTGCCCTATCACATAGTCGCGCAATAACCCCAATGCATAACCGGGTTTCGCATACAGAAGGTTACCGATGTTACGCTCCTTCATCGCATCAGGTGTGTTGAAGATGGATTCTGTATTTGGACCATACATATAGGTAGTCTGATGTGCATCTCGTTTGCCTCCTTTATATTCTCCATTATTAAAATCGCCCGAAGAAATACCATTGATAAATGTATTAAAGCCTTCATCCATCCAGCCGTATCTTCTTTCATTACTGCCCACAATCATCGGAAACCACGTATGTCCTAATTCATGGTCTGTTACACCCCACAACCCACCTGTTTTAGCTCTTGCTCCACAAAATACAATACCAGGATACTCCATGCCGCCCACATTGCTCGCTACATTTATAGCGGCAGGATAAGGAAACTCATACCAACGTTTGGAATAATTTTCAATAGATGTTTTTGCATATTCGGTTGAACGGCTCCAAGCATCTTTACCATCAGACTCTGCAGGGTACACCGACATAGCCAATGATTTTTTTCCACTGGGAAGGTTAATTTTTGCTGCATCCCAGATAAACGATTTAGAAGCCGCCCAGGCAAAATCACGGGAATGGGTGATTTTAAATTTCCAGGTGAGTGATGGTTTAGCGGGGCGTGACTTAGCATCTGTCACTTCATCTTTACTGCGGATGATCACTGTTTTATCGCTTTCCTTTGCCTGGTTGTAACGCTGTAATTGTTGGGTAGTTAACACATCCTGCGGATTCAATAACTCACCTGACCCTACCACTATGTGTGAAGCAGGTGCAGTAATGCTCACATCAAAATCACCGTATTCAAGATAAAATTCACTGGCTCCTAAATACGGATCAGTATTCCAACCTCTTATATCATCAAACACACACATGCGGGGATACCATTGCGCTACCGCGAAGATGGGTCCGTTTTTAGTATCAAGAATACCCGTTCTATCTGCACCATATTGGGGTATCACAAATGAATAATCAATTTTTATTTTAAGTTCACCACCTTTTGCAGCGATGGGTTTAGCCAGTCTTACCTGCATACGGGAGTCGCTCACTATGTAATCTGCATTATTTTCAGCGCTTGCAGTGATCAGTTTTACTGCACTTAATTTAAACCCTCCATTAAAACTGCTGTTGGCATCTCCATAGCGGCTGCGACCGGTTGGAGGCATCTTAGCCTGGCCGCGGGATGAGTCGTTAAAAAAATTCTGATCAAGCTGCAGCCATATATAAGGAAGCTGCTGCGGGCTGTTATTTTTATAAGTAAGAATTACAGTTCCTGTTACTTCACTTTTATTATCATCAAGTTTTGCAGTAATTTCATAATCAGCTTTATTTTGCCAATATGCCGGACCGGGTTCGCCGTTTGCCGCACGATACTCGTTACCGTTAGTAGTGTAAAATAAAGGTGAAAACAGGGTGTGATAATCATATTTAGGAGCTTCAACGGCATTTTGACCTATGCCTTCCATTACGGTTAGCAAAACACTCCATACCAATATAATTTTCTTCATAATGATGATATCGTTTTTTATCAGGAAAGATGTCGGGTTAAACATTCATATTCCTGTGTTAAAAAATAAGGGGCGAAAATAAATAAACCAACGCAGGAGAAGGCTATTATTTTATAAACGGCTGGTTATCGTTACTGAAGCGAAGCAAGTAAGGTTTTACCCTCTGCCTTATACCCCATATCATCTTCTGTACGGGGTGGCAGCTTGCTCATTTTATTTAAAACATCTATCGCTTTATCTGTTCTATGAAATTTTATATAAGCATTGGCAAGATCAAGATAATCAATCATTAAAAAAGGATCAGCAACAAGGGCTTTCTCAAAGTTATCAATAGCGTCTTCCAGAGAAGCTTTAGGCATGCCTCCAAATAAAACCTTTACAGCCGCTTTATCCGCTACATTCATGGTATTCAATTCATAATTCCATTTACCTAAAATATATAAGGCTTTTCCATGTTTAGGATTGATAAGTAAAGCCGAGTCAGCATAATTTTTCATATCCCTCAGATTTCTTGCCCTTTCTTTACCACCAGTAACAGTACTGGCGCGCATAGCAACTGCAGCTATTGAAGCATTGGCATCAGCATCAGCATGGTTTACCTTTAAAGCTGCATCTGCATAAGTGCGGGCCTTACTAAAAGCTTCCTCTTTTTGTTTATCATCTTTAAAACGGTTACCTATTCTGCTGGTTAATTCTGCCGATCTGCATAAAGCTTTCAGATTTGTTGGGTCAACAGCTAAAATATCTTTGTACTTATTCAGCGCATCGGTTTCTTTAAGGTCGCGTTCTGATTTCTCCGCATCCTTGATTAATGCATCTACGTCCTGGGCATATACTACACAGGCAAAAACCAGGGCCATCAGAGATAAAATGCCATATTTCATTGCTGGTATTTTTTATGAAAAGTAACTTCTGTTTGACCTTGAAAATTAAGCATCGGTGGCTTAAGTTTTCTTACGGAAACGTTAATTTCGGTAATGACCGGAAAATGAGCTTTAGCCTGCTTTGCTATATCCATAGCAATCGTCTCCAATAAAGGTTCGGGAATGCTCATCCTGTTTTTTACCAGGTTAAACAATACGGCGTAATTAATAGTTTGATTGAGCTGGGTGATGGGATCAGTTGTTTCTTCAAAATAAGCATCCAGGTTTACTTCAAAATCGTTACCCGTTTTCTTCTCTTCTTCATATAGCCCGTGAAACGCATGGAATTTTAATTCGTGAAGAGATATTTTGATCATGTAGTTTGATAGATTTCACGCAAAGAACGCAAAGAAAAGCAAAGGCGCAAAGAATACATCCATAGCCGAAAGCTGATTGCTCATACCTTCTTCGCTCTTCTCACTCCTGCCTCCTTCCTTTGTGATTTACCCAAGCTGATGGCTGATTGCTGACAGCTTCTCAACTCTTCTTACTGCTGCCTGCTGCCTCTTTAATGTAACCCCTTCTCTCCCAAATATCTTTCCGCATCTAATGCAGCCATACAGCCACTACCCGCAGCCGTTACTGCCTGGCGGTATATTTTATCCTGTACATCGCCTGCGGCGAAAACGCCTTCAATATTGGTTTTTGAAGTACCAGGTATGGTTTTAATATATCCAGCCTCATCCATATCCAACCATTCTTTAAAAATGCCAGAATTAGGTTCGTGACCAATTGCCACAAAAAAACCGCTCACAGGTATAGTTTGTATTTCTCCGCTTTGCGTGTTTTTAATTTTAACTGCCTCTGTTTTCTTTTCACCCATTATTTCAAGCGTTTCGGTGTTCCAGTATATTTTAATGTTAGGCGTTTTCTGCACTCTTTCCTGCATTACTTTAGAAGCCCTCATTTCGCCACGGCGAATAAACATATGCACCGTACTGCAAAGCTTTGAAAGATAAAGAGCTTCTTCTGCAGCGGTATCGCCGGCTCCCACTATAGCAACTTCTTTATTACGAAAGAAAAATCCATCGCAAACCGCGCAGGCGCTCACGCCAAATCCATTAAGGCGTTGCTCACTTTCCAATCCCAGCCATTTGGCAGATGCTCCGGTGGCTATAATTACTGCGTCTGCTTCCAGTTGTTTTTCTTCATCAATCCAAACTTTGTATGGTTGACTGCTGAAGTCAACTTTTGTTGCCAGGCCAAAACGGATATCAGCTCCCATTCGGGCAGCTTGCTTTTCAAAATCAACCATCATATCAGGTCCCTGAATTCCTTCGGGGTATCCGGGGTAATTTTCTACTTCTGTAGTTATTGTTAACTGTCCACCCGGTTGAATGCCCTGGTATAATACCGGCTTAAGATTAGCTCTTGAGGCATATATTGCCGCAGTATATCCGGCAGGTCCAGAACCAATAATCAAACATCCTATTCTTTCTGTCGCGCTTTTATCCATAATATCTTTTAATGCTTCGGGTTTATCCATTCTTCGCACATCCTGAACTACTGTCCTATTCAAATAAAATTCTGCAAAATTAACGGTAATTCGGCAATTAAAATATCACACGCATATATGCTGCATATCCTGTGCATAAGCATGTTTTCAGGAACGATTAAATTGAAAGGAAAACCTATTCAGGTACAACCACTGTGGTATATTGCGGAGCATAACCACCAAAATACCCTAATGCGCCGTTTGAAATATTACCGATAACCTTTGTGGGATTTGAAAACGGATTGCCGGTACTCTGTAAAGCAAATTCGTAGGTACGGCAAAAATCGAAGGTAGCTTTGTTGATATTGCATGTCTTCATAATGATGGAATCGCCTTTATGGAAAAAAAGATCGTCTTCCGTCCATTCCATATTTTTATTTACTCCTTTTTGTATCGGCACAGTATAGGTAGTTCCGTCAATTATAGCATCATCAAAAACGGAATTGTATGGTGGGAAAAAAACATCATTATTAGTACTGGTATAATACCGGATATAATCTCCCAATCCCCGGGGATCAGTTGCGGTTACATATACCTGCACTTTGGTACTGTCAGCACTTTCGTATACTGGTCTTGACGACAGTGAATCTATTTTTTTGGTAAGGTTCGGAATAGTAGTTGTGGCGGTGTATTCATTACCGTTGGTTTTAATAAGTAAACTATAATCAGTATTGAGTTTGCCCAACAGCATATCGGTTATATCGCTGGAATAAAAAGAAAGCTTTACACCGTTGCTGTCTATTGTATATTCTCTCAGCAAGTAAACATTGTTGTTTTCGGTAATAGAAACTTCGGCACCGTGTACAAATGTGCCTTCCAGTATCTGGGATGAAACGGCACTATAATAATTAAGACTATTTGAAAGAACAACTATTGGCGGCTTGCCTGTTTCAATAGTAGCTTCTACCACCAGCTTTGGTGTAGCGGTGTTCAAATCAATATCAATATTTTTTTCGCATGAACAGAATATAGATACTGCAAATAGTAAAAATAATGAACTGGTTTTCATTAGTGCATCAAAGGTATATAAAACAAAAATCCCGGTAAGGGTGTTATCTCTTTACCGGGAAATATTTTGTTAAGGAATCTGTTCAGACAGATTAACCCAGATATGCTTTCAATGAACTGCTGTAGCGGGCTTTCTGTAAACGCTTGATGGCTCTTTCTTTGATCTGGCGGATACGTTCTTTGGTAAGATCGTATTTCTGACCAATCTGCTCAATGGTTACACCATTTTCGCCGTCTAATCCAAAATATGCGTTTACTATTTCCGCTTCGCGGGGGCTAAGTGATTTTAATACTCTTCGAATTTCATTGCGGAGCGAATCTTTCATTACATCGTCATCGGTTTCAGAACCGCCTTCCAGCAAATCGCCCATAGCCACATCTTCCGCTTCGTGTACCGGCGCGTCTAACGAGGTATGACGGGTGTTGCTCTGGAAAATATTGTTGATTTCTGTTTCGCTCATTTCAAGTAATTCGGCCAGCTCTTCGGTACTTGGCTCACGCTCGTGTTCCTGTTCAAATGCCATGTAGGCTTTGTTGGCTTTATTGTATGTTCCTATTTTGTTTTGAGGAAGACGAACAAGGCGTCCCTGTTCTGCCAAAGCCTGTAAAATGGACTGACGGATCCACCATACCGCATAAGAAATGAATTTAAAACCTTTGGTTTCATCAAAACGCTGTGCGGCTTTAATCAAACCCAGGTTTCCTTCATTAATAAGATCACTTAAAGATAAACCCTGGTGTTGGTATTGTTTTGCAACTGAAACAACGAACCTAAGGTTAGCCTGAACCAATTTATCCAAAGCCCGCTGATCTCCCATTTTAATACGCTGTGCAAGCACAGTTTCTTCTTCGGGGGTGATCATTGAAATTTTAGATATTTCCTGCAGATATTTTTCAACCGCCTGCGAATCACGGTTAGTGATTTGTGTTGCAATTTTTAATTGTCTCATATCTTAAAAATAATTGGTCTAAAGGGTTATTTGATAAATAATCCGGGATAAAACAAACTACGCCAATAGAGACAGTAAGTGAAGACTATTGTGCTGCAAGGCAAATGCAAAACACGTGTTATAATTATTTTTCCTTAAACTGTGTCTGAGACGATTGGCAAAGTTAACACTCATTTCGCGGATATCATAGCCTTTACGTAAAAAAATGAAATGTTTTTGTGAAAGAATAGCTAAAAAGCTTCTGCAAACGATTGCAGGAAAAGCAACTGTAAGGGTATACCCCTGCTTGCTTATAATGCTTGCCGGTTGTAGCTAATGTCATCTTTACATATATTCGCAATATGTTAATTGATTTCAGATCAGATACGGTAACCCGCCCGTCAGCCGGCATGTTGCAGGCTATGATGGAGGCCCCGGTTGGCGACGATGTTTTTGGAGAAGACCCTTCGGTAAATGCGCTTGAAAATTATGCAGCCGGGTTGTTTGGAATGGAAGCGGCATTGTTTTGTTCAAGCGGCACCATGACCAATCAAATAGCTATTAAATGTCATACCAATCCCGCCGAAGAAGTAATTTGCGATAGCCAATCACACATTTATCAATATGAGGGCGGTGGCATTGCCTTTAATGCCGGCTGCCAGGTAAAATTGATTGAGGGTGATCGGGGGCGGATTACAGCTTCACAAATTGAGGAACATATCAATCCCGATGATATACATAAAGCAAAATCTACACTGGTAAGCCTGGAAAATACATGTAACCGAGGCGGAGGAAGCTGCTACACCATGAAGGATTTGCTGGAAATCAAAGATGTATGCTCACAAAAAGGGTTAAGGTTGCATCTGGACGGAGCAAGACTTTTCAATGCAATTGTTGCCCGAAATGAAGATTGCACCAGCTATGGAAAGATATTCGACAGCATCTCGGTTTGCCTGAGTAAGGGGCTTGGGGCACCGGTTGGGAGCCTGCTTATAGGAAATAAAACATACATTCATAAAGCCCGGCGCATAAGAAAGCTTTTAGGCGGAGGAATGCGGCAGGCAGGCTTTTTAGCCGCGGCCGGGTTATATGCTTTACAAAATAATATTCAACGCCTTAGCAAAGATCATACGCATGCACAACAAATAGCAGCAGTGTTACAGCAAAAAAATTTTGTTGAAAGCATATTACCGGTTGAGACCAATATTATCATCTTTAAAGTAAAAACACCTTATACTGCTAAAGCTATAGCAGACATGCTGGAAGCAAAACAGATCCTTGCTATTGCTATTTCTCCTACACAAGTTCGCATTGTAACACACCTGGATATCAGCAGTGAAATGGTTGACTATACCTGCCAGGTTATTCATGATATGAAATAAATAAACGGCTGTCTATCGTATAAGCTTACACGTAAACCTGAGATCGGATGTAGCAATAACAGAATTGTTTAAAATTGTTTGACATCCCTACCTTTGAACCAAATCAACTGAAATCAATATATGTCATTTCCTACTATACACCCACAACAAACACAGGCATGGAAAAGCCTTGCTGAATATTATGGTTTGATCAGTATTCCATCAGCTTTGAAGATATATTTTTTGACTATTCAAAAAATATTATAGACGAAAAGGCGCTGACGTTGTTACTACAATTGGCAAACGAGAGCAGGCTGAAAGATGCCATTGAAGCCATGTTTAACGGTGAAAAAATAAACCAGACCGAAAACCGGGCCGTGCTGCATACAGCATTACGTAATTTTTCAGGCAAGCCCGTGGTTACAGATGGTAAAGATGTAATGCCCGATGTACAAAAAGTATGGGCGCAAATGAAGCAGTTTGCCGGCAAAGTGCATAGCGGAGAATGGAAGGGATATACCGGCAAAAAAATAAAATACATTGTAAATATAGGCATAGGTGGCAGCGACCTGGGACCTGTAATGGTTACCGAAGCATTAAGACCTTATTGGGTAGAAGGTATACAGGCTTACTTTGTATCAAACGTTGATGGAACACATATAGCAGAAACACTAAAAAAAGTAACCCCTGAAGAAACGCTTTTTTTGATAGCCTCTAAAACTTTTACCACGCAGGAAACCATGACCAATGCACATACTGCCAGGGCATGGTTTTTACAGACAGCAAAGGATGAAAAGGAAGTGGCCAAACATTTTGCGGCACTCTCTACCAACGAAAAGGAAGTGGTAACCTTTGGTATAGACAAAGCCAATATGTTTGAGTTTTGGGATTGGGTTGGAGGACGATATAGCTTATGGAGTGCAATCGGGCTCTCCATAGTGCTTACCATTGGTTACGACAATTTCGAATCGCTTTTAAAAGGGGGATATGCTACTGATACACATTTCAGGGATACCGCTTTTGAAAAAAACATTCCTGTAATAATGGCTTTAGTTGGTTTATGGTATACCAATTTTTTTGGAGCACAAACAGAAGTGATCTTACCATACGATCAATACCTCCATCGTTTCTCTGCTTATTTTCAGCAAGGTAATATGGAAAGCAATGGCAAATATGTTGACCGCAATGGCGAAAAAACTACATACTCAACCGGGCCTGTTATATGGGGAGAGCCCGGCACAAATGGGCAGCACGCTTTTTATCAATTGATCCACCAGGGTACATTATTGATACCTGCAGATTTTATTGCGCCGGCTATCAGCCACAATCATATAGGGGATCACCATCCGAAGTTATTGTCTAACTTTTTTGCGCAAACGGAAGCGTTGATGAATGGCAAAACCAAAGAAGAAGTAGAAGCTGAATTGGCTAAACTAAATAAAGAAGAAAAAGAGAAAATTGCTCCATTTAAGGTTTTTGAAGGCAACAAGCCTACCAATTCATTTCTGGTAAAAAAAATAACCCCTTACACGTTGGGGCAATTGATAGCATTATACGAACACAAGATTTTTGTACAGGGCGTAATCTGGAACATCTTCAGTTTTGACCAATGGGGCGTGGAGCTGGGTAAACAATTAGCCAGCAAAATTTTGCCTGAATTGCAAAGCGCTGATAAAATCAGTTCACACGATTCTTCTACCAATGGATTAATAAACCGGTATAAGGAAATGAGCAAATAGCCTTCGGGCGTGAGCTTTCAGCCATCAGATTTCAGCTATCAGCAATGAGTCGCTGAGGGCGCATCGCTGATAGCTTGCCCGCATGTATGCAAAAGACCCCGGACAACGAATCCGGGGTCTTGGCTAATATGATTGTTTGGTTATACTACCACTTGTCTACTTCTTCATCAGCGCCATTGCTTTGAGCAACAGGTGCTGCGGCAGTAACAACTGCGGCTACCTTCGGAGCTTCTGATACCGCACTTATTTCTTCTACTTCACCAACTTCTCCTATTTCAGTTTCTTCACCTTCATTCAAAGGAGTGTCGTGGTTGAAAGCATCAAAATCAAAATCAGGCATCAATTCAGTCTTTACATGATCAACAGCTTCATTAAGTGCTTTGATGAATTTGTTGAAGTCTTCTTTGTAAAGAAAAATTTTGTGTCTGTCGTATCCATTGTCGTTAAAACGCTTGCGGCTTTCAGTGATTGTTAAATAGTAATCCTGATTGCGTGTGCTTCTAACATCAAAGAAATACGTTCTTCTTTTTCCGGCACGGATTCTTTTGCTGTATACACTCTCCATCCTTTTGTCGTTGTTGTCGTACGCCACAGTAATAATTTTTTAATGGTTTAACTTGTCCTTTTTTAAAGATTAACAAAGATAAAATTGTTTTTGAATTGACAAAATTTTAACCAAAACTCTTAAAATATATATCTGCATTGGGTTTTAGCCCTCTTTTTCTTCCTGTTCCTGTTGCTGGCGGTACATTTCGGCGTAGCTTCCATTCAATGAAAGCAGCGATTCATGCGTGCCTTGTTCTACAATACTGCCATTTTCCATTACCACAATTACATCAAATGCAAAAAGACTGAATACCCTGTGGGTAATAATGATAGCGGTTTTATCCTGCAGATAATCATACAGGTTAGCTATAATTTCTTTTTCCGTGCGGGAATCAACAGCGCTAAGGCAATCGTCAAATACAACAATACCAGGGTTTTTTATCATTGCCCGGGCAATAGAAATACGTTGCTTTTGTCCTCCACTCAACGTTACGCCCCTCTCCCCTACCATTGTTGCAAATGCATCTGGAAACTGGTTGATTTCTTTTTCTATGCTCGCTTGTCGCGCAGCGGTGTGTATCATTTCATCCGTTGCCTTATCCAGCCCAAAACGTATATTACCCGAAATAGAATCACTGAAAAGAAATACATCCTGTGGCACATAACTGATCTGGCTGCGCATCTTTTGAATGTCCATATCCCTTACGTCCGTGCCATCCAGCAATATTGCGCCTCCATCGGCATCGTACATGCGAAGCAACAACTGCGCGACAGTAGATTTTCCACTACCCGTTTTACCGATCAATGCTATCTTTTGCCCTTTCTTAATATGCAGAGAAAAATCTTTTAGGGCCCTTATACCGGTATGTGAATATGTAAAATCTACATGATCAAAAACCACTTCTCCCTTCAATGTTGTTTCAGCCGGCTTAACAGGGGTTTTAATACCCGGAACCGTATGCAAAAATTCATTGAGCCTTTTTTGTGAAGCTGATGCCCGCTGTATCATACTGGCAACCCAGCCAATAGCGCTTACGGGAAAAGTAAGCATGTTGATATATACTACAAATTCGGCTATGGTTCCAATGGTAATGTCGTTAGGGTTTTTTATATGATACAGGCCGCCGATCATGATGGTCAGCAGCGTGCTGAGTCCTATCAGTAATCCTATAGAAGGGAAATAAATGGCTTCAATTTTTGCCAGGTTCACCGCGCTTTTCTTGTAGGATTCACTATTCTTTTCAAAAAAGCTTTGCATAGTATTTTCCTGAACAAAAGATTTGATTACTCTTATGCCGGAATACGATTCCTGTGCATTAGTGGTAAGATCGCTAAGCTGGGCCTGTATATTTTCGCTTTTTTTATGAATGAGTGTATTTACAAAATATATAGTGACAGCCAGTAGCGGAAGCGGTGCCAATACATATAACGTAAGTTCAACATTTTTCTGAATCATGTAAAAGAGACTAAACCCTATTAATGCTACCAGGTTTATTAAATACATGATGGCAGGCCCGGTGTACATTCTTACCCTGCTCACATCTTCTGCCATACGGCTCATCAGGTCGCCGGTACTATGCGTTTTATAAAACTCGGTATCAAGTTGCTGGTAGTGGAAATATACTTCGTTCTTCTGGTCATATTCAATCAGGCGGCTCATTACTATTATGGTCTGCCGCATAAAGAACATAAAAATACCCCGCAACAAAGCGAATACCAGCAAAGTAATACCACAGATCATCACGAGCCAGGTAAAGTCATGCTGCGCTATTTTTTGTTCTACTTCTTTTATAATTATTTTTACCAGTGGGTCGTACTCCTTGTTGTTGCCTGTATGCAGCTTTATTGTAGCATCAGGTGTTTGCATACGGTCCTGCACTTTATCCATTACATAACCGGTAACCTGCGGAGCAAGTATTGCGAAATAATTAGATACAATAACGAAAATAATCCCGAGCAAAAACCGTAACCAATACTTTCTGAAATATTTATTAACCGCCTTTAAATGCTTCAATCTTTATAATTTGTTTGTGCAAATGTAAGAGAGGTTTTTAGTTTATGTGTTTATAGTTTAAGGTTCTGCACAAACGAGTTTTCAATGGTTACAATAAGCCATTAGCATAATCTATTCTTGTTATTAATTTTTCTTTAATAGTTATAATAGCCGCCGGTTGCCAATATTTCAGCAACAAAGTTTTGTAAGCTCACATAGTCGTTTTGGTTGAGTCTGAATATACCTGTGCTTTAGCTGTAAAGTAAAAGTTTTTGGTTTTATAAAAATTTATGCTACATCCAACTTCTGTTGTAAAGTCATCCACTAAATTTTTCCCGGACGGAACTGATAATTCAATATTTAAAAGAACAGGCCTTTTTGTTTTTAGCTGATGTTCATAACCAGTCTCACCGACCAAGCGTGTTCAAGACCAATAAAAATGTCGCAGTATGTTTGTCTCCTTCTTTAAAATTTCTCTAATCAATATGCTGAAAAAAACGCTGGACTGCATTAACAAATTACACCGGCAAGCTCATCAAGCATCAATTGTTTAGTGTGTTTTTTGTTCATTCCAATAGATTTTATTTAGTGGTACCTTTTAGTATACATTTTAATAAGTTAGCTCAACTAAAGGCGTGCTTAAAACAGCTTGCCCGAGTATTAATATTTTGCCATCCGCTTTTTTTGCAATTGCTCTAAAATCT
>JBGALP010000374.1:0-3002 GCA_044223805.1 Agriterribacter sp. | reverse complement strand
TGGCTATTTGGTCAACGAACGGTTACATGGAAAAATCGTAGCTAAATTGCCAGCAACTAAATAACGAAAATATTACATCCTGTTTCGCAATGCTGCTACGGCATGCTTTCTATTTAGATGAACACTTTCAGCCTGGTAAGGTTCATGGTTAGCTGGATTCGCGGCTGTATGATTTATTCTTTTCTTACTTATCAAACTTATGGCGGCACTGACTTTTGTATAAACGAGCTTTTCGCCGTTGAATGTCAGGTTATCAGGGAATAGCGTGCTTACTATTTTTCTTTTTTGTATAACAGTTCCATTTTGAAATAACTCATCTAAATGCGACACTTTGGAAATGGGAAGATTCCATAGCAGTTCCATATTGTCTGAAAACGAAATGGATGTTTGTAACTTTGCTTCAATATCAGTCATTCTTTCATTGGCTTCTGACTTAATAGTACGATAGTCTTCCCCTTCAATCTCTCCACGAAGCAATAATTCACGAGCCTTTGAGAGCCGTTGCTTTATTTGATCCAGATGGGACATCATGCGCTTCTGATCTATTTTTTCGACACGGTTTGCATCTATGTAAGTGGCTTTAATAATTTCCCGAAATAATTTAAGTTGCGGAACATTACGAACTTCATTTCCGATCGCTTCTATCATTAAATTATTTGCATCATCTGCTTTGTATCGCACACCACATTCGGAACTGCAATGATAGTAATGATAGTATTTGTTCCTTCCTTTTGAAGCACTGCCTGTTAAAAATCTTCCGCAGTTTGGACAAATCAAATAACCTCTTAACGGAATATCATCCTGGGCAATTATCTTTTTACTTACAGCTTTTCTCTTTCTGCCATCCAGCACATCCTGCACATCGAAAAAAAGTGATGCAGCAATAATTGGCTCGTGTTGCCCTTGTACAAGCTCACTTTGTTCATCTTTATGCTGAGGAACGAAAATTAGTCCGCAATAAATAGGGTTCCTAATCGCTACCCAAAAATTATTCTTACTGCATTTCAAACCTTTCTCACGGGCTTGTTTCCAGATTTGTTCAGTGTTCAGCTTATTACGGAATATTTCTTCAAATGCCCACTTCATGATTTTAGCATCCTTATCTTTCGGTGCAATATATTTCTTGCCATCTTCCGTTATTCTGTTTACATATCCAATTGGAGCTGTGCCCATCCAGCGCCCTTCCTTTTTAGCACGTCTCATACCGTTGAATACATTTAACGCCCTTCGGTCATTCTCTACTTCCGGTGCTGCGAGGTAAAACGCCAGCATCATTTTATTTTCAGGAATAGATAAATCCAATGGTTGTTCTACGGCCTGCGGTTCTGCTCCAAGATGCCTTAACAGACTAATCATTTGATAAGCATCCCCGGCATTACGACTAAACCTATCCCATTTTGTAAAAAGTATTAGGTCTGAATGTCCCCTTTGCTTACGTAGATCAGCTAACAAGTTCTGCCAGGCTGGTCGCCTGAACGTCTTTGCCGAATGATCTTCAAAAATAACCTTGCGTATTTGAATGTTGTTGATGTTACAATACCTGCGCAGCCTTTCCTCCTGATCTCGTTGGGAATAACCCTTATCAGCCTGCTCATCTGTACTCACCCTAATATAAAGGTCTGCAATTTTCATAGCTGCTTTTTACTTTACGGTTTGTGTTATAATTAAGGCATCGCATCGCCGCATATTTATGTATTGGTCAACTACTATGTTTGCCATGCTGTATAAGAAGTCGAGTATAATCTGTGCTTCTTCGATATTGACATCAATTCCATCTTTGCGTAAGATTTCTATTGCCTTGTCAGGAGTTATTCTTATCAATGCTTCATCTTCCATCTCACACCTCCTTTTTAGATGACAAAAGCCCATTGCGGGCTTCTGCAAAACTTTCAAAATCACTTTTATCTTAATCGCTTCTTTCGGCAAAATAAATTTTGCTTCCTTTCATGCGATTAAATGAAGGCTCATACCTTATGTATCCATATTCACTTAGTTCTTTAACGCATTTATGGTAAGTGATTGCGGATGATAACTTAGCGATGCTCATGATCTCATGGCTGAATACATGAATAGGGTTAGTGAAGTCTCGTTCTATGCGGTACTGTAACAAAGCTGCATAAATACCGATGTGGGTAATGCTAATCCGGGCGTCAGACTTTATAGCCTCGAAAAAATCCGATAAATAATTTAGCCTTTCCATTATCCATATCTTTATCAGCTTATGCGCATACCATTCTTTTTTGCCTGATTTTGTTGCTGCTGCTCATTGACCTTATGTGTCACCTTCATAGCGTCCATTGTCTTATTGCCTAATGCCGTATGGAGTGTTATTTTCCTTGAATGTTCATCGTAAATGTTTACAGATTTAAACTGCGGATTAGCTTCAATATAAAATCGTTGCTCATTGCCATCTTTTACAAAGCTGACAGATATGCGGTTGCCATTCTTTAACGCCTCTTGCAGTTTATCCGCTTCACCTTTATTAAGCAGTTCTTTCAAAGGAAGTTGTTGCAGCACCTTATCAAGATCATACCCGTAATCAGAATGAAATTGCTTAACACGAAAATTCCCTTGTGCGTCCTTGTCGTTAGAGTCAAGCTGCATCCATGTGCCACCGTTCTGTATGCACCGACCAGACAGAAGATTATAGGCTTCTGTAGTATTTACATTGTATCCGTTGTGCATACTAAAGTATTGCTGCCGTCTTTCATCAGGTTTCGATTCGTTATGCAGGGTGGTTTTATACCCTTCAAACTGATATAATCCTGATTGGTCTTTTACAAATGATACCTGATGATCTAACCTTTCTTTATCATTGATGTAGTATGAAACCGGAATGGAAAATTGTTGCTGTCCCTGTTTGATCTGTTCATCAATTTTTGCTGAAAGATCAGGAAAGCCAGCACGCTGCACCTGTTGGTGCAGCGCCTGGCTGTTTTCTTCTGTTTTCCTATTATCATGCCTAATTACAATTTGTTCCTTAACTGGTGCAACCAATAGCC
>JBGALP010000070.1:0-21744 GCA_044223805.1 Agriterribacter sp. | reverse complement strand
AACCGTCAGGTCTTTCAGTCCATTGGCAAGTAAATTTTCGAGAAACCGTTGATGTCTTGGTAAGTTAATTTCAATGTGAAACAGGTCTTTATAATTCGGCAATCCTTCCCATGCCAGATGTATCATCTTATCGGGCTTATCAAAAAAATCGTAATAATTTGTATTGTCATTTAATAATGTGAGGTTACAAGCCTTATATATTACTCTACTAAACCATGATTTTTCACGGGCTTTTAGCTCATTGGCAGAACTCGCAATAACTATGTAATTTTTTTCCAGCAATTGTTCTATTACATAATTACCAATAAAACCGGTTGCGCCCGTCACTAATATCTTTTTCATAGCTCCTCAGATTATCTGCAGGTAAGGAATCGGTACAACAAATTGCCCCCCCCATTCTCTAATATATGAAAGCTGATGAACAATTTCATCTTTCAAATTCCATGGAAGAATAATCACATAATCAGGCTTGTTTTCTTTCAGATGATTTTCTGAAAGAACGGGAATGTGGCTGGCCGGAAGCCATTTGCTTTGTTTATGTGGATTAGCATCTACCACATATTCTATCAAATCATTTTTGATTCCACAATAATTCAATAGTGTATTTCCTTTGGCAGCGGCACCGTAAGCAGCAATTTTGTTTCTGTTTCGTTTTGCAGTAAGTAAGAATTCGGTTAGATCTAGTTTAATCTTCAAAGCTTTTTCCTGGAAATTATTATAGTAAGAAAGTCTTGTTAATCCTTTAGCGGATTCTTTCTTTATTAAAGTACCTACATTATCTGCTATGGGTTTACTCGAATCTTCTATATGCTTGGCATATATACGCAGGGAACCTCCGTGCGTAGGGATTTCGTCAACATCAAATAGTTCAAGTCCCTGTGATTCAAATATTTTTTGTACTGTATAAAATGATAAATAGGAAAAATGTTCATGATAGATGGTATCAAACTGGTTATTGTCTACCAATTGCATCAGGTGAGGAAATTCCATGGTAATCACACCCTTTGGCGCTAACAAAATTTTCATTCCTCCTACAAAATCTATGATATCCGGTACATGCGCCAAAACATTATTGCCTAACAGAAGATCAGCATATATATTTTTCGCAACCAATTCTTTTGCCAATCTGATCCCAAAAAAATCAACGATAGTTTCAATACCTTTTTGTATGGCAACATCAGCTGTATTTGCGGTAGGTTCAATACCTAGTACCGGAATATTTTTCTCCTTAAAATATTGCAAAAGATAACCATCGTTCGAAGCCAATTCTACAATTCTTGATTCGTGGGTTAATCCGAATCTTTCTGTCATCTTATCTGTATATAGTTTTGCATGTTTCAGCCAGCTTGTAGAGTAGGAAGAAAAATACACATAATCACTATTGAAGATGGCATCTGATTTTTTGTACTCGTCCACCTGCACCAGGAAACAATGGTGACAGGTATATACTTTTAAAGGATAAAATACTTCAGGCTCATTCAGTTGTTCTTGTGTAAGAAAAGAATTTGATGCCGGTGAGTTTATCAAATCAATGAATACATGTTTTAATTCCGTATTACAAAATCGGCATTGCATAAATCTATATTCCTTTAAAGTTTTGATTAAGAAAAACATGATTGCTATCTCGTGCAGAAACAGCCGTTACAGGTAACGGCCATTTAATATTAATCCGTTCATCATTATAACGGATGCCAGCTTCAGCCTGTGATGTGTAAAATGCAGAATGGTGGTATAAAAGTTCACAATCATCCGTCAACGACTGAAACCCGTGAGCAAAGCCTTCAGGTATATAAAGCATGCGTTTGTTGTTGGCAGATAATTCTGTTCCAAACCATTGCAGAAAAGAAGCGGAATTTTGCCTGAGATCAATTATTACATCGTAAACAGCACCCACAATACACCTCAACATTTTAATTTCTTTATGTGGATCGAGTTGGTAATGCATACCCCGTATTGTTCCCTTATGCTCAGTAAAAGAATGATTCATTTGCACCCACTCTTTGTTATGCCCTATTTTCGAAAATTCATTCTTACAAAAATAACGGGCAAACCAACCACGTTCATCAGTGAAGGGTTCCAGTTCTATAATATAACTTCCTGCCAACGGGGTGGGGGTGAAGATCATAGGGCAAGATAAGTTTTGATTTGTTGTAAACTAAAGGCGGCTCTCTCAGTCTTAGGTTGTTTATACCAGTCAATAGTCCATTGAATTGCAGCAGCAGCTTTCAATTTTGGATGCCAATCTAATTCTTTTATGGCAAGAGCAATATTCAGTTTGAGTAATCCAGCCTCATGCGGTTGATTTTTATCTGAAATATCCGCCCAGTTTCCAGAACCCCAGGCTTCAATGGCTTTTTCAACCAACGTTTTAACAGGAAGATGATCATCAGGAAGAGGTCCGAAATTATATGCTTTTGAATATTGTTTATGATCCTGGTTCAGCAGCCCACCCAGTAAAAGATATCCTGTTAAAGGTTCAAGCACATGCTGCCAGGGACGAACAGCCGCCGGGTTACGGATTTCAATGACACTATTTTTTTGCAGAGAACGGATAATATCCGGAATAATTCTATCCACACTCCAGTCGCCGCCGCCAATCACATTTCCGGCGCGGGCGCTTGCTATTGCTTTTTTATGAGCATTAAAATCTGACAGGTTAAAAAAACTATTTCTAAAGGAGCTAACAACCAATTCAGCACATGCTTTACTGGCACTATAAGGATCATATCCTCCTAAGCTGTCCTCTTCACTGTATAAAGTGTGCTGTTCTTTATTTTCGTACACTTTATCGGTGGTAATTATTATGACTGTGCAAGGTTTTTTCAATGTAATTACAGCTTCAAGCAAATTGGCAGTGCCGGTTACATTTATGTCAAAGGTTTCGGCAGGTATCCGGTAAGATCGCCTTACCAGTGGTTGAGCTGCGAGGTGAAAGATGTAGTCAGGTTGAAACGCTTCCAATTCTTTTTTCAATCTGTCTTTATCACGTATATCTGCAATCACGCTCTCTAATCCTGGTAAAGATTGGATAAGATCAAATAATCCATTTTTATATTCCGGAGATAGCGCATACCCCTTAACAACTGCCCCTAATTCCTGCAAAATCATCAGCAACCAGGCTCCCTTGAAGCCTGTGTGCCCTGTAACAAATACATTTTTGCCAGCATACAAACGTTTCAGTTGCTGTTGTTTTGTTACCATTTTTTCCAATTTGCTTTATTGGTCTGCCATAACGCCTCCATTTCCAGTTTATCACGCATTGCATCCATGCACTTCCAGAACCCTGTATGTTTGTAAGCAACCAGTTGGTTATCATTTGTAAGATTTTCTAATGGCGTATCTTCCCACATCATGTTATCCATATCACCATTTAGATAATCGAATACCTGTGGCTTCAATACAAAAAAGCCCGCGTTAATCCATTTGCTTTCATCTTTAGCTTTTTCCCTGAATGATACCACCTCATTATTGTTGCCTATATCCATGCCACCAAAACGGGCATCAAGTTGAATAGCAGTAACAGTAGCAATTTTATTATGAGCTTTGTGAAAGGCAAGTAATTTGTTGATATCAATATCTGCCACACCATCACCATAAGTAAGCATAAAATCTTCATTGCCGATATATTGCTGTACCTGCTTTAAACGGCCCGCGGTTTTTGTAGCAATGCCTGTTTCTATTAATGTTACTTTAAAAGCTTCTGAATGAGAACCCAGCACTTCCATTTTATTATTCGCAATATCAAGGGTAATATCAGAATTATGTAGAAAATAATTCATGAAATACTCTTTAATTACATAGCCTTTATAGCCTAGACAAACTATAAAGTCATTAAACCCGTAATGACTGTATATTTTCATGATATGCCATAAAATAGGCTTACCACCAATTTCAACCATTGGTTTTGGGCGTGTGTCTGTTTCTTCAGCAATGCGTGTACCTAACCCACCAGCAAATATTACAACTTTCATATGTATATAAGATTGTGCAAAACTAAAGGATTTAGAGTAACTAACATCCTTATCTTGTCAGAAGCTGGAAACATCTGCGATGCTTCAAATTACCTTCAAAAAATAAACCCCGATAATTAATTTATTACCGGGGTTTATTTTCGCAAGAAAATATGTTATTTAGAATACACCACAACCAATTTCGGATGTTTGCTTGCGTCAGAAAATTTACTTGAGGCGAATATTCTTGAATTAAAAAGAGCCTCTGTTTGTAACCTGATCATAAAACCATAGTTGGCATTGCACCAATCACTATCTTTAACCATTTGCGTTACATCTAAATCAGCCAGGTCAAGAAAAGCCTGATCAGTTTTCGGAACAACTAGCTGATTACGGATGTAGAAACAGGCTGATTATTAAATGTAACAGCTTCGGCAGTCCAATCGTTCGTAACTCTTTGAATTAACATCGTGTTATCAAGGACCCATCAGTTGCTCTTACTTCGTCAGATGGATGTCCACTGGTGGGGTTAGGATGCGAATAAAGAAAATTGGCGCTTTTTATCGAAGCATTGGCAGAATGCTGGTTAGATCGATTGAACAATACGTGTAGCAATTTGATCTCCATTTTTAGTCCACGGGCAGCACCTATTTCATATGAATATATTCCTGTTTCATTTAAATTTGCGTTTCCAAGATTGCGACCTCATTAATATTGGTTGCAGGTTACCAAGGAAAGTGTTACTGACACCAGGTACTTTTACAATCACAGAAACCGTATGTTACCGGTAGCACCTGGCATCATCAACAACCATTAACTGGAAAAGATACGTTCCCGGTAATAAGTTTATTTACGTCAGTTACTGCGGATCCATCATTTACAATTTCTGCTGTAGTTGGTCCGGAAACACGGCTCCTCATACCCTACAATTCGACCATCGGCGTCTACGCCAGCACCAGTAAGTGTTGCTGTTCCTTCATTCTCATTTTATTGTAATAGTTTGACTTTCTTATATGCTTCCTTATTTAGGAACTTTATTATTTACTATCTCTTCTTTGGTACAGCTTGACAAAAAAAGCAAAACCGCAAAAGATGCAATGAAAAAGAGCCTAATTTTTTCATAAAGTTTTAAGGTTATTTGAACGCAAATAACGTGAAAATTATTTAAATTATACATCAGTATAATATTAATTCGATTAACACTATGCAAATGGTGTTAAATAGTGTTAATAATAGTCTCGACCTTCTCTGCGAATATACCCAATAAAAATGATCCAAAAAAGCTTTGCGGAATACTTTCTCGTATAAAGGTAGACTTTGTTGTATCGCTTTTGCAAAAGCTACCAGGATCTTTATCTGCAACTATCAATAACATGCCTGTAACAGTGGGTGGAACGCCGATTGCCGCAGTGGCAAAAGAAATGGCTGTATCATTGGCAGCAAGTGCTTCTACCAACTTGGTTTTTATGCCTCCTCCTTCGCCGATAGGATTAAGAAAAATATCCGCAGCTTTATAATACACACTGATATCTTCTACAAATCCGGCATATATAATGTGCTTTTCCTTGTATGCCGATAGGTTATCATATTCAGGGGTAAACCACCGCCATATAATAATATTACGGGAAATATTTTGTTGCCTGGTAAAGGAGAAATTTCATTTAATATACAATCCAATCCCCTTACGATTAGGCCCATAATCTAATGCTGCGGTGTATAACGACGAGCTTTGTCAGCTATCTTACACGATTTGCAGATCGCTTTTAGCTTTTTCTTTTTCTTCTCTTGTGTAGGCGCTGGTTTGTTCAGTACGTAGGTGAGCAATTTTTTTTAAGACCAAATTAAAATGAGTTATAGCATACTCCTTGTCTTCTGTTATAAAAAAGCACAAATCTGCTATTTTTCTTTTCATACCACCACAATATTTTCCACACCACTTACCCAAACTTTTAAATCGTAACCCTTCAATATTATGCGAGCGGATAATGAGTTTTACTTTCAAAAATCTTTTTAATACATATCCCAGCCAACCATAGTATGGATGTTCAAGCATAACGTGTGTAATAGCCTGTTGGCTGATGATGCGTTTTAAACTAAAAAAATAAAAAATGTTGATATACCTGAAGCGCTGGTAGATAAACAGGTATAATGGTGTAATTGTCTTCTTTTTCCTTGCTGTTATTATTAACTGTTACGCAGGTAAGTTCAACATGTGCGCTGAAGTATTTATAAAAATAAGGCAATATTTTTTTGCATAACCTGTTTTAACAGGCAGGTAACGATAAGGAGCGATGCTTAACCTTTTATCATGCCTGTGCGTACTCATTTAAACAGTAGCTTTTTTTCTTTTTTTCCAAAGTGCAAAAGCAGCGCCTGCTATGACAATATAAAACAACACATTGCCCACATAAATAAGCTTTTGACCTGTATAATAATATGAAGGTTCAAACTTAAATACAATCTCATGTTTACCAGCAGGAACCGGCATTCCCCTTAAAATATAGTTGACCTTTGCATAAGGCGTTTGCTTGCCGTCAATATAAGCATTCCATCCTGCGGGATAATATATCTCGCTAAACACCGCAAACTGTGGGCTTGAGGTATTAGTTATATACTTGATAGCATCGTTGTCATAATTTTCCAGTTTAATGGTAGCTGCAGAATCCGGAACAGGATTTGTGCCAACTACATTTTTAAAACTTTCGTCAACAATCACGGTGTCTTTGGGTCCAAAATGATTAAGCGCTTTGATTTCTTCAACAGGTCCATTTACATAATTAATATGTTTTATAAACCACGCAGCACCAAGCGCCTGGTCGTTTTTGTATACAGATGTGCCACCTTGTTGCTGTTGTTGAGGTGGTACAATTAAATAGCGCGTGTCCAGCATGTTTAATACGTCCATATTCATTGGACTTTTAGCCAACTGCGTTTCAATAACATCCTGGTATATGCGTAGTTTGGCAGGATGATAACCGCCCACTGAACGATGGAAATAGGAGGTGATGGCATCATTAAAGATATCAGCAGATAAATTATAAACACGATAATGCGGATCTTTGTCCTGCAATATTTCTTTATCTGATGCAGACGCCGAAAAATTCTCAGATTCATAACTATCAGCATCTACATAATTTTCAGTATTTAAATAATGATTATCAATAACCAATAAATCAATACTGTTAACCACCGTAAAAATGATAACAATAACCAACGGCTTTAAAATGTTTTTAAGATAAGCATATAAAAGTCCAATCACTAAAGCAGCAAACAACAAGGCTCTGAATACACTTGAGATATACATACTTTTTCGTTCTGCCTTTAACGCATTTATAATCGTTCTACCCATCTCATTATTGCCACCTTGTTGAGGATTACTATATGCCTGAAGAATCTGCGTATCAACCGCGGTTGAGAAATCATTAAAGAAATAAATCAATAATACAATTACAAACAAACCACCTAAAGCGTAGAAGATTTTTTTAAGAGATGCCTGTAATTGTTCTTTTCCGTTTGGGGTAAACAATATCTGCTGCAAGCCCATCGCCGCCAACAGCGGCAGCAAAAACTGCGGAATAATTAGTGCAGTATTAGGAGAACGGAATTTATTATACAAAGGCAAATAATCTAACAGAAAGGAATTAAATGTTTCAAAGTTTCTACCCCATGCCATAAATATAAACAGTACAATAGCACCAGCAATCCACCATTTAATAGGATCTTTTATCAGTACCAGACCTATTATGGCTAAGAAACAAATAATAGCGCCATAATACAGTGTGCCACCTGTAGATTCCTTCATGCCGCCCCAATATTTTGGTAGCGATTGCGCAAGCTGGGCAGCCTGATTTTCCGGAATGTTCTTCTCCACTAATTCGCTTACGAATTTCGAATCTTCATCTATCCGCATAGCAGAACTCTCTCCAAAAACAGCAGGCATAAATGCAGTAAGAATCTCGCTTTTGCCAATGCTATAACTAAAAGCGTAATCTTTATCAAGTCCTGTGGTGTTTACTTTTTTTATTTCAGCCCCTGATGTTTCAATGTTTTTTCCTCCGCGCATAGTATACCTGGCATATTCAGACGTAGTGAGCAGTGTCATGGCTGAATTGGCTACTCCGGCCATTCCGGCAAGTGCCGCTAACGAAAGTGAAATAATAAGATGTCGCCAGTCTTTTTCTCGTATCCACTTTATAACATACCCAAGTGTTATGATAAAGGCCGCAATGCCGAAGTAATAAGTGATCTGCAAATGACTAAAGCCAACTTCCCAAATACAAGCAATTGTTGCTACAGCTAAACCTACCCAATATTTTTTTTGATAAATGAGTAGTAGACCTGCAAGTAACGCGGGCATATATGCCATTGCCCACATTTTTGTATCGTGCCCCGCAGCAATAATTAATGCATTGTAAGTAGCATATGCAAAAGCAAGACTGCCGAATATGCCAATCACTGGACGTATATTGACAACACAACACAAAAGATAAAAGCATAAACATGCTAAAAAGAAAAAACCTATTGGTTTGGGTAAGCCCAATGTAAACAACGTATGCAAATCTGGCACGAAAGATTTTGCTTCCATGGCAATCTGGTAATTAGGCATACCGCTAAACAGGTGCGTATTCCAAAACGGATAATGCCCGTTTTTTTCTTTATACTCAAATGAATTTTGCGCGGCGCCTTTCCAGTGTACATTATCATTTTGTACTAAAGATTTTCCTTCGAGCGCGGGGCGACAATATATAATAGAAACAACTAAAAAAATGCCTATTGCTATGAGGTGCGGTACCAGTGCTTTGAAATTGAAATTTTTCACTTACAAAGATTTAAGGCGGCAAATTAATGTTATTTTTAATCTTCCCTTTATTTTTAACTTGTATTATGATACATAAGATACTGGCAGATAAACCCACTAAGCTCTTTGTAGGATTCGCGGCTTTTTTTGTTGCCAATGCCCTGATTGCGGAATGCATTGGTGGAAAGATTTTTTCTCTTGAAAAATTGTTTGGACTCAACCCTGTTAATTTTACCATTTTCGGGTACAGCGGTTTATCGTTTAGCCTTACCTGTGGTGTATTGCTTTGGCCGCTTGAATTTGTAATGACAGATATTGTGAATGAATATTATGGCCCAAAAGCGGTGCGACGTATCAGCTATACAGCTATTGCGCTAATTTCTTATGCTTTCATTATGTTTTACGCCAGTATTCACATACCTGCTGCAGACTGGTGGCCAGCATCAAAAGTGGAGAATGGTATACCAGACCTACAGGTTGCTTTTAATGGCATATTCGGACAAGGAATGTGGATTATTCTCGGCAGTCTTGTTGCTTTTGGTGTAAGCCAGTTGGTAGACGTATTTGTATTTCACCGAATAAAAAAGGTAACTGGTGAAAATAAAGTGTGGTTAAGAGCTACGGGATCAACCTTAGTATCGCAATTGATAGATAGCTTTATTGTCTTAACTATCGCCTTTAAATTTGGTGGAAACTGGACCTGGCCACAGGTTATAGCCGTGGGTTGTATGAACTATATTTACAAAGGCACAGTAGCTATATTGCTTACACCTGTAATTTATTTTGTTGAAAAAAAAATTGAAAATTATGTTGGACTTGAAACTGCCAAACAAATGAAGAAAGCGGCAATGGGAGAGAAGTAGTGAATAGGCAATGTAAATCATCAAAAAGCTAAACACAAAACAAAAAGCAGGAATATCAACTTTCTTATAATTCAATATTGACTATTCACCATTCACATTTTATATCGGTCGGATCCAGATATTTCTGAAAGCCGTAGGATTTCCATGATCCTGTAACGACAACGGTTCCTTTGATTTATGCGTTTCGTAATTAGGAGTGCCAACATACTGCGTACTTCCCCAGATTGTGGTATTATTCTGCACCAATACCCCATTATGAAATACGGTTATGCGTGCAGGTGCTTTAAGCGCTCCATCTTCATAAAATAAAGGCGCTGTAAATAATATATCGTAAGTCTGCCATTCGCCGGGGCCGCGTGATGCATTTACCAACGGTGGAAATTGCTTGTATATGCTGCCTGCTTGCCCGTTGGAGTAGGTACGGTTATTATAATTATCCAACACCTGCAACTCATATCTACCCATCAAAAATATACCGCTGTTGCCACGTCCCTGGCTTTCGCCTTTTACCACTGCGGGAGTTCTCCATTCAATGTGCAACTGGCAGTCGCCAAAACCATCTTTTGTTTCAATATCGCCTGTACCTCCTTGTACTACCAGGGCATTGTCTTCAACTTTCCATTTTACATCTCCTCCATCTTTTTTCGATTTCCATTTTGACGCATCTTTCCCATCAAACAAAACAATAGCATCAGAAGGCGCATCAGCGGCAGTTTTGCCGGGTGTAACTATTCTTACCTGCGGATCCCAGTATTCGGTCAGTTTGGGGTCTCCTTCACGCGGAGCTTTCTGCGCAAAACATGCAACAGTGCTGAGCCCTAAGCAAGCACTCATTAAAAGATGCGGTAAACGAATAATCATAATTATTTAAGTTGTTGTTTTAAAAAGAGGGTACAATTTATAAAAAAATATGGTTTTGTGGCAGGAATGTAATTTTTATGCTGTTAACGGCATGTTGTGCTGATGGAAAATAATTTGATTTAAATTTTGTTGGTTAGCGCCTACAACCTTATTTTTGCGCCGTAAATTTTAAAACAAATGAATATTCATACACATCATCACCATCATATCTTCCCCAAAGGGTAGACCGGTGCTGTATGTGCAATTGAACAATACATCATTTAAAAGGCCTACCAAGCGGTAGGCTTTTTTATTTGAGAACCTTAACACAATAAGTATGCTTAAACTGGCGGTACAAAAATCCGGAAGATTACACGAAGACTCAATGCGTTTATTGAAGGAATGTGGCATTGGCATTTCAAACGGCGCAAATAAATTAAAAACGGAAGCAAGTAATTTTCCATTGCAGGTTTTCTTTTTAAGAGACGATGATATACCTCAGTATGTAGAAGACGCTGTTGCTGACATTGGCATTGTGGGAGAAAATGTGGTGTATGAAAAAAATAAACCGGTAGAAGTAGTGGAGAAGTTAGGATTTGGAAGTTGCCGCCTGAGTTTTGCAGTGGCAAGAGGCGAGCAATACAATAATATACAGTCTTTGCAAGGCAAGCGCATCGCCACCAGTTATCCTTATATCACTGAACAATTTCTTAAGAAGAATAACGTGCAGGCCGAAATACACGAAATCAGCGGATCTGTAGAAATAGCGCCCGGCATTGGTTTGGCTGATGCTATCTGCGACCTCGTAAGCAGTGGCTCTACCTTACTTACGAACGGATTAAAAGAGGTTGAAACCATTCTGAAATCGGAAGCTATTCTTATAAAACACTCACGGCTGGATGCAGTTCAACAGTCTTTGCTGAATAAATTACTGTTTCGCATACACGCAGTTAAAAAAGCAAAGAACAATAAATATATTTTGTTGAATGCGCCCAACAATAAATTAGAAGAGATAGTGAGTTTGTTGCCTGGCATGAAAAGCCCAACTATAGTTCCATTGGCAGATAAAGGTTGGAGTTCGGTGCATAGTGTATTGAGTGAAGATGAATTTTGGGACAAGATTGAGCAGCTTAAGGCAGCGGGAGCGCAAGGCATTTTAGTGGTGCCGATAGAAAAAATGGTAATGTAATTTTTTTCAACTTTCAAATTAGGTTTAAATGAATATTGTATCTTATCCACAGCCGGCAGAATGGAAGCAATTGTTGCAAAGACCAGCCATTGATAATACAGTATTAGAAAACGCGGTGGGGAATGTTTTAGCCGAAGTAAAACAACATGGAGATGTGGCGTTGCTGGAGTTTACAAAACGGTTTGATGGCGTAGCGATAAAGGACATAAAAGTTACCGCCCAGGAAATTGATGACGCAGCAGCCGTTTTAAGCAATGATTTAAAGAATGCCATTCTTCAGGCAAAAAATAATATACAGGCATTTCACGAAAAGCAAATACAATCCATAGAAAGAGTGAATACTATGCCCGGTGTGGAATGCTGGCGAAAAAGTATTGGCATTGAAAAAGTTGGTTTGTATATTCCTGGTGGTTCAGCTCCATTATTTTCAACTGTGCTGATGTTAGGAATACCTGCCGCAATAGCAGGTTGTAAAGAGATTATATTATGTACCCCTCCCGATAAAACAGGTAATATACATCCCGCTATTTTATTTGCTGCAAAAACCGCCGGTGTAACGAGTATATTTAAAGTGGGAGGGGCGCAAGCCATTGCGGCAATGGCTTATGGTACAGCAACTGTTCCGGCAGTATACAAAATTTTCGGTCCGGGCAATCAATATGTAACCTGCGCCAAACAAATGGTACAGCGCAGTGGTATTGCAATTGATATGCCTGCAGGTCCAAGCGAAGTTTGTGTGTTGGCAGACGACACTGCTCAGCCTACTTATGTTGCTGCCGATTTATTGTCGCAGGCTGAACATGGGCCCGATAGCCAGGTATTACTGGTAAGCACTTCTATGGATGTGACATCTGCTATAATAAAAGAAACAACAGCACAGTTAGCATTGTTGCCGCGCAAAGATGTTGCGGCAAAAGCTTTAGATAACAGTAAAGCGATTATTGTAAAGGATATCACTGAAGCGACAGCATTAATTAATGAATACGCGCCTGAGCATTTGATCATCAGTTGTAAGAATGATGAACAGATAGCAGAAACTATAACCAACGCCGGCTCTGTTTTCCTGGGTAATTACTCACCCGAAAGTGTAGGCGATTATGCCAGTGGTACCAATCATACTTTACCAACCAACGGTTATGCAAAGGCATATAGCGGTGTGAGCGTAGATAGTTTTGTAAAAAAAATCACTTATCAGAAATTATCAAGAGACGGCTTGCATGCCATTGCCAATACTGTAATACAAATGGCAGAAGCGGAAGGATTGGAGGCTCATGCAAACGCAGTGAAAATAAGGATTTGAAATTTGAGATTTAAAATGTCAAATGAATCAAGACCGACTGCTGTTTCTAAATCTCAAATCTCAAATAAATCTTTATGAACTTTAATATAAATGATCTTTTAAGGGAAAATATAAAAAAACTGGTGCCTTACTCTTCGGCACGGGATGAATTTAAAGGCGAAGCGGATATTTTTCTTGACGCCAATGAAAACAGTTTAGGATCGCCGCTCACTAAGTGGTATAATCGCTATCCCGATCCTTTGCAGCAGAAAATAAAAGAAAAATTATCAGTCATAAAAGCAGTAGCTGCTAAAAATATCTTTTTAGGCAATGGCAGCGATGAATGTATTGATTTGTTGTTCCGGGCTTTTTGTAATCCGGGTAAAGACAATGTGATTATCTGCCCTCCAACATATGGTATGTACCAGGTGAGTGCTGATATAAACGATATAGAAGTACGTAAAGCGCCTTTGCTTGAAACTTTTCAGTTAAATCTTGTGCATATGGAAACGCTGGTAGATGATTTTACCAAGATCATCTGGTTGTGTTCGCCCAACAATCCTACAGGAAATGCACTAAACAGGGAAGACATTGAAATGGTGTTGAATAATTTTCCCGGCATTGTGGTTATAGATGAGGCGTATATTAATTTTTCCCGTCATCGTTCTTTTGTGCAGGAACTGGCTGATTATCCTAATCTTGTTGTTTTGCAAACAATGTCAAAAGCATGGGGGCTTGCAGCTTTGCGGCTCGGTATGGCTTTTGCAAGTGAAGAAATAGTACAGGTGCTTAATAAAGTAAAACCCCCTTACAATATCGGGCAGGCAACACAGGATTTAGTGTTAAAAGCATTAGACAATGTAGCCGATGTAAATGAAATGATAAAGATATTGGTAAACGAAAGGGAATTATTAAAGGAGTTGCTGTTGGAAATTAAAACAGTAAGGGTTGTATATCCATCAGATGCCAACTTCCTGCTTGTAAAAATTGATCATGCTAAAAAAGTATATGATTATTTGCTAACTACGGGAATTGTGGTGAGAGATAGAAGCAATGTTCAATTGTGTGAAGATTGTTTGCGTATTACAGTAGGTACTCCTGATGAAAACAAAGCGTTGGTAAACAGTTTAAAAGATTTCACTACATAATTGTACTTTTATTTACGCTAAAGCAATATAATATGAAAAGGATTTCCACTTCTTTATTGCTGTCAGTATATGCCACCATGAGTTTTTTGTATGCCTGTGCAGGAGGTGCTGAAAACAAATCATTGACGGATACGACACGTAGCAAAATTACTTCTGACAATCCGGTACTTACCTTACCTGCTGGTTTCACACCCACCACGGTGGCTGAAAAGCTTGGAGGAGTAAGACATATTGTAGTGAACAGTAACGGTGATATTTACGCGAAATTGATAAAGCTGAAAGATGGAAAAGGGATTCTTAAACTGAAAGGGGGCAGCGCATCAGCTATTTCCAGCTTCGGAAATTTCGTGGGTACAGGCATCGCTATCAAAAATGGCTATTTATACGCATCTTCCAACACCAGTATTTATCGCTATAAATTAAATGCTAATAATGAGGTAGCCGATACTGATAAACCTGAACTCATTGTTAAAGATCTTACTGACAGAGGACAGCATAATTCAAAATCCATCACTTTAGATAATGATGGAAATATTTATGTGAACATAGGCGCTCCCTCAAACTCTTGCCAGGTGCAGGATAGAGCGGTTGGATCAAAAGGACAGGAACCTTGCCCGATACTGGAATATGCCGGCGGGATCTGGCAGTTTAAAGCAGATAAACTTAATCAAACTATTACTGACGGTGTACGATATGCTACAGGAATACGCAATACAGTTGGTTTGGATTGGAACAATGCTGCAAATGAATTGTATGTAATGCAACATGGTCGTGATGACCTGCACCGCATGTTTGAAGATTTATATACCGTGCAGGATAATGCAGAATTGCCTGCTGAAGAATTTTTGCTTGCTAAGAAGGGTTCAAACTTCGGTTGGCCTTATTGTTATTTCGACCCGAAACAAGATAAAAAAATGCTTGCGCCGGAATATGGTGGAGATGGTAAAACAGAAGGACGTTGTGCAGATGTTCCCAAACCGCTCGTTGCTTTTCCGGCACATCTTGCCCCTAATGCATTATTGTTTTATACAGGTAATCAGTTTCCCGAAAAATATAAGAACGGAGCATTCATAGCTTTTCACGGATCGTGGAACCGTGCGCCTGAACCACAGGATGGCTATTTCGTTGCTTTTGTACCCATGAAAGATGGACAGCCTAATGGCAAGTGGGAGATTTTCGCAGATGGTTTTGCAGGGGGTGCCGATAAAAAAGCTTCAGGAAGAGTAGACTATCGTCCTTGCGGGCTGGCACAGGGACCTGATGGTTCACTATATATTTCTGATGATAATAAAGGAAACATCTGGAAGATAACTTACAAGAGTAATTAACTATTGTATGCGAAGGAGATTAATCCCGATAAAGGTGGTGATTGCAGCATTACTATTTATCTTACTCAGTCTTGAACCTGATCAGAACAAGCCGCCTAAGGCAGTAATGGATAGGGGAAAAGCTTTATATGAAAAAGAATGTTTGAGTTGTCACCAGGTTGATGGACTGGGGGTGCAGCGGCTAAATCCTCCACTTGCCAAAACAAAATGGGTATTGGGACCAAAATCTAAACTCATTACTATTGTGTTGAAAGGATTAACCGATCCTATAGAAATAGATGGTGATAGTTACAATAACCCTATGCCGCCGCATTTGTATATGAATGACCAGGAAATTTCGGATGTGTTGACTTATGTTCGCAATAGTTTTGGTAACAATGCTGTAGCGGTTACGCCGGCAGAGGTAAAAAAAGTGAGAACAACAATTTCAAAGACAAAATAAATTATTTATTAATCAACCCCGGATGTATTGTGTGAAAAAGCAGTACTACCGAACTACTCCTTATGGCAAAACGTATTTTGTTTATTGACAGAGATGGTACCTTAATTAATGAAGCGCCTCCTACCTACCAATTAGATTCGTATGAAAAGTTGACTTTTTACCCGCACATGTTTGAATACATGACGAAGATTGCCCGGGAACTGGATTATGAACTTGTGATGGTTACCAACCAGGACGGATTAGGCACTACGAATTTTCCTGAAGATACTTTTTGGCCTTTGCATAATCTTGTAATGAAGAGCCTTGAGAACGAAGACATTCATTTCAGTGCTGTATTTATTGATAAAACCTATCCGCACGAAAATGCACCCACGCGTAAACCTGGTATAGGCATGCTCACCGGGTATCTTAACAACGATGCGTATGATATTGCGAACTCTTATGTAATTGGCGATCGTATAACCGATATCCAGTTAGCAAAAAATTTGGGCTGTAAAGGAATCTGGCTTAATGAAGATGCTTCACTCGGCGCGGAAGAAATATCTGATAAAATAGCCGCATTGCAGGGTACTATCGCACTGGAAACATTGGAATGGAGTAGGATTTACGAGTTTTTAAAGTTAGGCATGCGTTCCGTTGCGAACGAGCACAATACCAATGAAACAAAAATCAGCATTGAGTTGAATGTTGATGGAAATGGCAAAGCTGATATAAAGACAGGGCTTGGTTTTTTTGATCATATGCTGGAGCAGATAGCAAGACATGGGAAAATGGATTTAAAGATCCATACCAAAGGTGATTTGCATATTGACGAGCATCACACAATAGAGGATACGGGTATTGCACTAGGTGAGGCATTTGCGAAAGCGTTGGTTGATAAAACAGGAATGGAAAGATATGGATTTGCTTTGCCTATGGATGAGGCGGATGCGAAAGTGTTGATTGATTTTGGTGGTCGTAACTGGATTGTATGGAATGCTGAATTTAAGCGCGAGAAGATAGGAGAGATGCCTACCGAAATGTTCTTCCACTTTTTTAAATCGTTTTCGGATGCAGCAAAATGTAATCTCAATATTGAATGCAGGGGAGAAAATGAGCATCATAAAATTGAAGCGATATTTAAAGCATTTGCCAAAGCCATACGCATGGCAGTTAAGCGTGATCCGTTAAGTAACTATCTTCCTAGCACTAAAGGCGTACTGTAGGGTTAATCGCCGGAGGCGATAACGCCTCGCAGAGCAACGATTTCATAGAAGATATAGTTCCAGAATAACTAATGCATAAAGCCGGGCTCCTTATTTTGTTTTTTGTTTGCGCGTTTGGGCAAATATCTGCCCAGGAGAAAAAAAACATCATTTTTATTACTGCTCCTAATCAGCATGCTAAAGGAGAACATGAATACAAAGCGGGCTGCCATTTATTGGCAAAACTTATAAGCGAAAATATACCAGGCGTTTTTACCTGCGTATACGATAACGGATGGCCTTCAGATTCTTCAGTATTCGATAATGCCGCATCCATAGTGTTATATTGTAATGGTGGAGAAAGGCATTTGCTGCTTTCTCATTTAGAGGAAATGAACAGATTGATGAATAAAGGCGTGGGTTTAGTAGCATTACATAATGCTGTTGAAGCTACGAAAGGAAAGGTTGAGACTTATCTTCTCCGTTGGCTTGGTGGTTATTTTGAAACATGGTATTCTGTTAATCCCCGGTGGAAAGCATTTATAACTCACTTCCCGGTTCATGAAATAACCAATGGTGTAAAACCATTTGCTTTAAAAGATGAATGGTATTATCATCTCCGTTTTACTGATAACCAGCAAAATATTACAGGCATAGTACAGACTGTTCCGCCAATATCTTCTTTACAGGAAGGCGATAGTCCGTATAAAGGAAATGATATGGTAAGAAAAGCAATCGTAAATAAAGAGCAACAAACACTAATGTGGACTTATGAAAGAGCTGACAGCGGTCGCAGTGTTGGGTTTACCGGCGGTCATTTCTATATTAACTGGAGAAACGACGATTTCAGAAAATTAGTTTTAAATGCTATTGCATGGTCTGCCAAAATAAAAATTCCTGCTGAAGGTATTTATTCAGATGGACCGAGCCGCGGTGAATTTAAAAGGCTTAAAGATTGATAAGGTCGAGTGATACCGAAATTCTTTGTAAGAGGTATTTTATAAATTCATTTAGAACACCATATTAACCTTATGACCTTAGTAAGAAAAGCTAATAAATTTCCTTAACCTTATTACATTATTAGCGTGTTGAAGGTGATGAGTTTATTGTGCTAAGTCCTGTTAGTTATTAAGGTTAAAATCAAGACAGACTGAAGATGCAGCGTTTTGGAACTCATTACGAAAATACCGCAGCTTCATTATATACTTCTGCGTTTTAAAGTGAACAATTGAAATACATCGATTGGTTACATCTGATCGTTATCTTTATTACATGTTAGAATTACCCATAACCATCAGAGTTCCATTGCCGGAAGAAATGGAACATCGTGCCGACATAGAAGAGTTGCTGGCAAGAAGAAAGAAGGCGAATATTATACAGGGATATAAATTAACTGATACTGTTTCACCCAGAATGCCTTACACTTTTCAGGCAGAGGTTAATATTAATAATTCACTTTTATGGAACCTTGTATTATCACTTTCAGCATTGTTTCCTGAAGATATTTGTTGTTCATACGGATCAACGGATGATGAATCTATTACTACAGATTATCTCGCAAAGGCCAATGTATTACAAAAACTCATGCCATACAAAGAGGAATTGACGAAGGATTGTACCTTGGAGTTTAGTCTGTTCGCACATAGCCCCGAAGGTCTAACCGAAATTATAATTACCTCGTTTAAATATATTCGCTATTCGGGCAAAAATAGAACCGCTTTTTTGGATCTTTTGCAACAATTTCAATTAAAGGAAATAACAGATCTTGCCTTCGTAGATGAGTACCCTAAAATTATAGGACCGCTTAAAAAATTTCTTCCTCAATCCAGGAGACCGGAAGATGTGATCTGGTCGCTTAACAGAAGTTTTGGTATTGAAGTATAAAAAAGAACCTGTAACTTTTTTATGCTACAGGTTTCAGAACTCAATATTTTTATATCAATTTACAATCGCCAGTGCAATACCATCATGGTATTTACTGCCAACGGTTTGAATAATGGTTGCAGTAACTTCCTTTGTTGACGAAAGCAGTTGAATAAATTGTTGCACACCTGTGGTGTCTGCATCATCCTTATTTTCTTCCAGAATCTTTCCTTCACGTACTACATTGTCGGTAATAATAAGCGTGCCTGGTTTAGATAGTTTTAATGCCCATTGAAAATACTTTGGGTAGGGTGCCTTGTCTGCATCAATAAAAATTACATCAAACGGACCAGCATTTTCTTTTTCCAGTTTAGGTAATTCTTCTAAAGCATTGCCTACACGAACGGTTACCGCGTTTGCCAATCCGGCATTGGCAATATTCGTCTTTGCAACATCTGCGTGATGCTGATCCAACTCCAAAGTGGTTAAATGTCCATTTTTTGATAGCGCTCGGGCCAGCCATATAGTGCTATATCCACCAAGTGTTCCTATCTCCAGTATTTTTTCAGGATTTTTCAGTTTTGCCAACATGTATAAAAACTTGCCTTGATTTTCGGAGACACTGATTTGCGGCAAACCATTATCAATAATCGCTTTTTTGGTATCTACCAAAGATTCATCTTCTTTTACAAAAAGCTGGTTAATGAATTGATCAACCGAGCCAAAAATATCGTTACTCATAGTAGTAGTTATAAGTAAACGAAGATAGGATGTTCAATTAAATGATGGCTGCAGCTATACAGATTACTATTTCAAAAATAGTTTATTAGCCGGTATCAATTGCTTTGTAATTCCAGGGCCTTTATAAAATGCATCCAGCCAATAGCCGCCATCTGCATTAAAATACTCTACGCGTATGTTGTGCTTACCCTGTTGTAATGTAACTTCTCCTGATTTTTCCTTTACGCCATGGTCTCCATCGTTGTCCACTACTTTTTTGTCATCAATAAAAAGGGCGCTTCCATCATCAGATTGTGTAAAGAACTTGTATGTGCCTGCAGCATCAATTTGTATATAACCGTTATATACGAGTGCAAAACACGAGTTATCTTTTGGCAAAAGGCTATCTACTTTTTTATCAATTTCAAACTCCAGGCTGTTCCATTTTTGGGTAGAAGAAAGCTTGCTGAATACAGGCAACTGTTTCCAGCCTGTACCTTTATAAAAAGAAACAGACAAACCACTATTCGCATCTGGCTTTGCCACCCTGAAATATGCAGCACTCACCAAACTTTCATTGCCTTTACCGTCAAATGCTTTTGCCAGAACAACGGTTGTGCTATCAAGCATAAAAGGCTCTTTATATACCGGCGAACTGCTATCTGGAATACCGCCGTTTAACGTGTAGTGTATGGTGCTATTATCTGTCCATGCTTTCATAGTTACTTTTGCAGGTTCATTAATATACAATCCACCTGCCTGCTGATACAAATTTCGTTTAGGGTATATAGTGGGAGATGTTATTACTTCTTTACCCTTAAAGAGATTAGCAGGTTCGTCAAATCCTTCAAATGCTGGCTTGATTGGGCGTCCGATCCATGCGTAGGGTTGTGTTAAATTAAATGCAAAAGCTATGGTTGCCGCAAGATCATACGTATACACCTGTTGCTGTACTTTATATCCCTTCTTCACATCCTTTCCATATAAAATCATTGCTATCTCGCCTTCTTCAGGTGTTGGCCCGCCGTGCCCTTTACCAATACCGCCGTGATCCGCTGTAATGATAACCAGTGTGGTTTGATCTATACCAGCATCTTTAATACTTTTTAAAATTTCTTTTACCAGTGAGTCTGTTTTTGTTACTGCAGCATAATAAGCAGGTGTGCCGTGACCATCATGATGTCCTGCGTGATCTACGTGATCGAAGTGTACAAAACCAAAAGTTGGTTTTTTTTCTTTGATGTATTTGGTGAAATCAGCAGCGGTGGAATCTTCCGTGGAAAATCTTTTGTCATAATTCACAGCTTTCTTTTCAAATAATCTTCCAAAGCCATCCCAATGGTATACCGCGCCAATTTCCGCATCCGGTTTTTGGGTTCTGATTACACCAAAAATGGTTGGAAATATGCCTTCTTCTCCGGCTACTATTGGTGGCAATGAATGATCATCTCTTTCCCAGTCATTATTGATCACACCATGTTGCTCAGGACCGGCACCCATAATCATTGATGCCCAGTTTTGACTGCTGGCAGTTGTTAATACCGTTCTCACATTCCATTTTACTGCTCCGTTTGCTATCATACTATCCATTGTTGGTGTATCAGCATTCCTGATGCCATCAGGACTTAATCCATCTACCCCAATCACAATTACATGTTCAATTCCGGATGGAAAGCTTTCTTTTGAACTGGTTTGGCACGATGATAACGCAATAAATGCAGCGAGGATAAAGGGAATGTTCCTTTTCATAATTACAATTTTGGGATAATAAAAATGGCTTCACAAGGTTGCAAACTACCTTCTCAATATGAATAAATAGTTAATAAAGGCTAATCAAAAAGTTAAGTAATATTAAAGATAGGAATTGATTTGAGATTTCGGATTTTTGATTTGAAATTTTTTGGAGGGTAAATGAACAGCGATTTGAGCATACCAAATACTATCTTATACTATTCTATTGATGAATGTCGGGTTCTGCCTTCCAGCGTTTTATATTAAGTATATCAACAGGTGGGGTAAAGCGCTGGTCATCTTCCGGCTGTAAATGAATTCTGTCAACGGTTTCCATGCCTTCTACTACCTTACCAAAAGCAGCATAACCTTGTCCATCATTATTATTGGCCCCTCCAAAATCAAAACC
>JBGALP010000373.1:0-3031 GCA_044223805.1 Agriterribacter sp. | reverse complement strand
GATAATAAATATTCAAGTTTACTTGGAAAAAACTGTGATATAAAATCTATAGCCCTCGTTTTACCCCCGGGGTAACGTAATAATGATCTTGAACTTGCCTGCTCTTCTGAATCAAAGCGGATTTCATTTCCGATAAGCAAGGTCTCACTCATTGAGTCTAAATTTTTCTAAATATAGGAAAACTTAATTTACAGTGTAGTTGTGGAGATAATTTATAAACTGAAAATTCTTTTATTTCAAAGGATCTCCTACATTTACGTTACGCAAGAATATTGTACTACGCAGCTACATCCTGAGACAAGCCGGCAATATTTACAGCAGGCTTCTGTCCCAATTGTTTCATAAACCTGAAGTGAGATGCTATTGCATCACCCAGTGTAGTAAAATTGTTATATAGCAGTCCATGCTCTTTACAGGTCTTTTCTACAATTTTACTCAATGCAGGATAATGTACATGGCTGATACGTGGGAACAAGTGATGTTCTATCTGGAAATTTAAACCTCCAACAAACCAGGAAACCAGCTTACTTTTCGCCGCGAAATCAGCGGTAGTTTTTACCTGGTGAATAGCCCATTCATTTTCAATTTTCTTTGGCTCAATCCCGGCAAAATCAAATTCGGCATGCTCAACCACGTGTGCCAGTTGAAATACCAGCGCCAGGGTTAACCCAAGCACAAAGTGCATTACTAAAAAGCCAAGCAACCAGGCCTGCCAGCCTACAACTACTATGGGAATTACTACGGTAAAACCAACATATAAAGCTTTAGATACCCAAAAGGTAAAATGCTCCATAAAATCCATTGGCTTAAGCGGCGTAGTGTATACTTTTTTGGTAATGTATTTTATATAGTCTGTAATAAACAATAAAAACAAAGAAGTAAATCCGTAAAGAAAGAACATGTAATAATGCTGATAGCGATGAGGCGGATACCATTTTTGAGTAGAACATTCCCTCATAAATGGTTTGTTATTAATGTCATCATCAATACCATCAATATTGGTATAAGTATGGTGTACGATATTGTGTTTCAGTTTCCAGAAAAAAGCGTTACCTCCAAGTGCATTCATAGATAATCCCATCATATTATTAACCCAGCCGCGTGAGGAGTAACTTCCATGACATGCGTCATGCATTATATTGAAACCGATACTGGCTAAGGTAAACCCAAACAAACCACTCAATACAACACCCCAGAATATGTTTAAAGGCAAAAACAGCAACGAAAGGTAAATAAGAACCGATGCCGGAATAAGTACAAAGGTTTTCAGGTACAACTTCCAGTTGCCCGTTTTGCTGATGTTATTGTCAGTAAAATACTGATCCACATTTTCTTTAAGGGCATTAAAAAATACCTTGTTCTTATTGTTGAAAGTAACTTTATACATCGGTTGTTTTTTGTTGTTCAGTTCAACATCCTGATTATTCTGAACAGTAATTATCTAATAACGGAAATTTTATTGTTTACCTATGTTAGATGTTGAATATATTTTCATTATATAAAAACATATATCACTTTAACGGTGGACAAAGATAAATATATTATGTGGGAAAATATGTTAATTCATCTTGAAGGGTACGATCATATCGAACACGGGTATTTTTACTTCAAATTGCTTTTTAGAAGCAATGTTTTCCATAGTGTAAGTACCATACATTTTACCCATTTCGGTACGCAGGTTACATCCACTTACATATTGGTATTGCTCACCTGAGTTGATTTGCGGCTGAACCCCTACCACGCCCTCTCCTTCCACTTCGCGTTGAGTGCCGTTACTATCAAATATGTGCCAGTGTCTACGTAAAAGGCGAACGGGAAAAGCATTATTATTCTGTAATGTAATGCGGTAGGCAAACATAAATTCCCCGCTAACGGGGTTGCTGTAATCAGGTTGGTAGAAGGTTTCAACTGTCACTATCACCCCTTCCGTTACTTTTGATGCCATTGCCTTACCAAAGTTTGTACTAAAAATAGCTAAAAACCCCGAGAGCCCGGAGTAATTACCTATAAATTTCTGAAGATAGAATCAAAATGGCAATACCTTTGCGGCACATTTCAAAATTTCTTCCCCAACTTCTGTTTAATGCATAAAATTTTAGATTAATGAAAATAGCTGTAGCCAAAGGTGATGGCATAGGACCGGAAATTATGGATGCCGTATTGCGCATTTTTGAGGCCAATAAAGTTCCTCTTGAATACGAAGTGGTTGATATGGGCAAATGGGTTTTTGATAAAGGCTTTTCAAATGGGATGACGCCCGAAGCGCAGCATGCTATTGAGTCGCTGGGTTTGCTTTTTAAAGGCCCCATGGAAACACCGAAAGGTAAAGGTGTAAAAAGCATAAATGTAACTGCCAGGAAAACCTGGAACACTTATGCGAATAAACGCGCATTTCAATCTCTGCATGGGGTAGATACCGTGTTTTCCAAAGCAGGAATACCCATTGATATTACCATAGTAAGAGAGAATATTGAAGATACCTATGGCGGCATTGAGCACATGCTCACGCATGATGTGGCGTTAAGCCGCAGGTTTATAACAAAGCCGGGAAGTTTGCAGGTAATCCGCTATGCGTTTGAAATGGCAAAGCAAAAAAATGCCAGGCGCATCAGTTGTGGTCATAAGGCAAATATTATGAAAATAACAGACGGGCTTTTCCTCGACTGTTTTTATGAGGTGGCTAAAGAATATCCTGAGCTTAAAGCTGATGATATTATTGTGGATGATCTGTGTATGAAACTGGTAACAAAACCAGACAGTTTTGATGTGGTGGTGCTCACTAATCTGCAGGGAGATATTGTATCTGATCTTTGCGCAGGGCTAGTAGGTGGTTTAGGTTTTGCGCCTTCTGCCAATATAGGCGACCACATATCTATTTTTGAAGCGGTACACGGCACGGCACCTGATATTGCCGGAAAAAATATCGCCAATCCAACAGCATTATTACTCAGCGGTATATCTATGCTGATGCATGTTGGCTTAACAGAAAACGCCGCCATTATTGAAAATGCGTTATTGTATACATTAGAGA
>JBGALP010000372.1:0-3032 GCA_044223805.1 Agriterribacter sp. | reverse complement strand
TTTTATGCGTTCCAGCGGAACGCCTTGTGGGCATTCGCACAAAACGTTCCTCTGGAACGAAAACCTGATTTATTTTTTATTCTACCGACATAATATCCCGCTGGGATATGAAAACAGCTTTTAAGTCAACGGCATTGAATGGTCAATAGTGAATCGTAAGACGATAAACGATAAACATTAGACTTGTATTCCCTTTACCCTATACCATACACCTCAAACCAGAGATTGTATCTCACAACATCAAAACAATTTCTTAATCTCCTGCAACACAACCTCATGCCCTTTGGCATTAGGGTGATTGAATTGTGACATATACTCCTCAAGATTTTCACCGGCGGCTGCCAGTTTTCTGAAGGCGTTGTAACTATCAACAATGCCAATATGGTATTGATTGGCTAACGCGATGATCTGCTGAGTATGTTGATACAGGATCGTTGTGGTATCTGTAATATTTTCCTTCAGATCAGGTGTGGGTGTGCATAAAACCACTTTTATTTTTTGCTTGAGCGCTTTTTCTATCATGCTTTGCCATGCTTGCTTTGCTTTTTGTAAACCAACGCCTCTGTCGTTTAAAGCATAATCAATAAATAAAATATCAGGGTTATGATTTAATACATCTGTCTTAAATCTTTTTGCTCCCTGCACCGCATTCTCTCCGCCAATGCAGGTTTTAATCACATTGATTACTGCGTTCGGATATTTTGTTGAAAGATACTGCAATGTTAATTCAGGATAAGCCCGCATGGTTTGTATTTCAGGCGTTTTAAAATAACCCGATGGAACACTATGCCCATGAAATATTATATTGATTGTTTTGTTGTTGGGCCACAGGTTTGTAAAGGCAGTATGTGTTGATGATAGATACATCGTATCTGAAGTAAATACTGTAACCGTTTGAGACAGGGTTGTAGTAATACTGCTGATGCAAACGATAAAATATACAAACCAGGTTTTCATAATGCGTTATGATTTTTTAGATAATGGTTTCTTTGTTGAAAGCCACATAGGTTTTGCTTTTATTATCTTGTTATATATTGTACAATCCGATGTGTGCGCACCTTGCAGGAAGCCAATGCTCATCAAAAATTCATTTACAATTTCACCACCTGTAAACCTGAATGTCTTCTTAAATAATTTTACCCATTCTTCTTTCGGGAGCGGGTGATGATGCTCCAGCCATTTTTCAAAGGAACCATATTCTTTCTGAAGCTGGATAATGGTTTTTGCATTTTCTATTGCAGCGTTTATTTTTAAACGGTTGCGGATAATGCCGGCATCAGCCATCAGCCTTTCTCTATCCTTGTCAGCATACGCCGCTACTTTTTTAATATTAAAATTGTGGTATGCTTTTCTGAAGCCTGTTTCTTTTTTTAAAATTGTTTCCCAACTTAAACCGGCCTGATTTATTTCGAGTATCAGTCTGCAAAAAAGTTCATTATCATCGTGAATGGGAAAGCCATATAATTTATCGTGGTAAGCTTTATGTAAAGCCTTTTTTTCTTCCGGCATATATTCTATTGCCCTGCAGTATGACATCGTTTATTGTTTAATCGTTTGTTAATGAGGCTAAGATATTGAAACCCTGTTAGGGTATGCGTGCTGGTTTGTTTATTTTTATAGCATAAACCACCAAAATTAAAATCACGTAAAACCATAAAAATATTCTTTTTAAAGTATTTTTAAGCCATGAAAATATTCAATATCATTTTTTGCGTGCTGTTTGTTCTCTTTGCAGCGCTACAGTACAACGACCCTGACCCTTATTTGTGGATGCCAATTTATTTGTATGCCGCGGTGCTTTGCTGGTATGCTTTCAAGGGAAAATATTACCCACGTGCTTATATAGGTGGTATTATAGCCTATACCATTTATGCTTTATATAAATTTTTTGAAAAGAACGGTGTATGGGAATGGGCTACTATTCACCACGGAGATAATATTGCTGGAGCCATGCATGCTGAAACGCCCTGGATAGAGGATACGAGGGAATTTTTTGGATTAGCCATATTAATAATCGTATTACTGATTGATTATTTTTATGCTAAAAGGAAACTGAAAGCTTAGTTCGCTATTGTACAAGACTGTTTGTTAACTGCAACATGACACCATGCAGTGTTATATTATACCCATTTACTCAAAATAATTACCATTTGCTCAAGATAATGTAAGATGTATCTATGGAGTATTAACTTCAAGAAGCTACCGTTATATTGTTTATCGGTAAAGCGTGTTTTGTTATTTGGTTAAGGCTTTCTATATATTACCTGCGGTTATTACCCGCCGGTAGTTTGGTTGATTTAAAAAAAGCGGTATAACCGCTTTTTTTTATGCATCAGGCTAAGCCGTAAAATATATCTTCGCTCCATGTATAGTCATTTTAAGCTGCTGCAAACAGATATTCTTTCAGACAATTGGTATATACTCAAAAAAATTACCTACGAGTACCAGGACGCTAACGGCAAAGTGCACACTCAAACCAGAGAAGCATACGATCGTGGAAATGGAGCAACGATCTTGTTGTATAACCGCGAAAACAGAACGGTTATTTTAACAAGGCAGTTCAGGTTACCTACTTTTATTAATGGCAATGCCACGGGTATGCTTATTGAAGCCTGTGCAGGATTGCTGGATAACGATAATCCTGAGGATTGCATCAGGAGAGAGACGGAAGAAGAAACCGGCTATAAGATTTCGAAGGTGAATAAAATATTTGAAGCGTATATGTCGCCGGGGTCTGTTACTGAAATACTTTATTTTTTTACCGGTGAATATGAGCATTATATGAAAGTAAATGAGGGCGGGGGAGTAGCGCATGAGCAGGAAAATATTGAAGTATTGGAAATACCTTTTGATAATGCATTGCGCATGATGGAGACCGGTGAGATAAAAGACGGTAAAACAATTATGCTGTTGCAATATGCAAAACTGAATGGGTTAATGTAATACAGGCTGTCAGCCGTCAGCTATCAGAGAAGCAGTTGCTATTGCTGCCGCTTGAGATGACGCGAAGATTATATTGCCGCATTTTTGTC
>JBGALP010000069.1:0-20024 GCA_044223805.1 Agriterribacter sp. | reverse complement strand
ACAATCTTGGCCAAAAACAGCTCATCTTCTACGTAAAATATTTTTGTTTTATTCATTTGCTACCGGTAGTTTAACAATAAACTCACTTCCTTTTCCATGCTCGCTCCTCAGCGAAATAGTGCCATGATGTTGTTCAACAATATGAGAAACGTAACTTAATCCTAACCCATATCCTTTAACGTTATGCTTGTTACCAGATGGTATGCGGAAAAATTTTTCAAATATTTTATGCTGGTATTCCGCACTCACGCCAATGCCATTATCCTTTACAGTCAATGTACATTCTTTTTCATTACAATGTACACTTACATCAATCCGCGGTTGCTCATAGCTATACTTCAACGCATTATCAAGCAGGTTATATAAAACACTCGTAATGTGCAGATGATCTGCTGAAATAATAAAATTGGCACCTGACGCATTAAAACTTACGCTCGCGCCAGCCTTTTCAAACTGTAAACCCATGGATGCAATTACTTCCATCGCTAATTGCTTGATATCAAAACGCTCGTACCGGAGTTCAATCTGCTGCTTTTCAAACATGGAAAGCTTAAGTACTTTATCAACTAAAAGAGATAACCGGGTTAATTCATTACCTGCTATATCAAGATATTCTTTAGTACGCTCCGGTTGCTGTAAAGCGCCAAAGCTTTTAATGGCTTCAATGGCCACACTTACTGTTGATATTGGTGTTTTTAATTCGTGGGTAATGTTGCTGATAAATTCATTTTTTATATCTGTAAGTTTTTGTTGCGCTTTAAGATTATGGTACAATACAAAAAAAGCAGTTATGGTTAGCCCGATAATGAAAATTGAAAATACGATTTGCGGTATCAGTTGTCTGAACAGATAAGGAGCAGTATTGCCTAATTGCAACTGATAACTTACCGGGTGAGTAATGCCGATAGTAACCTTATTCCATTCACGCCGCACAGTATCAACCTTTGGAACGCTATCTACAATTTCCCTGATGATTGAAAAGGGAACGTTGATCATTTCCTTCTGAAGGCTTTTTGAATACTCATTTGAAATATCAAGCACTTTAAGGGAATCCTGCAAAGAATCAATGCCCAATAAGAATTCAAAAAAGCGTCTACCAGACCGGTAACCAGTCCGTGGCATAGAATCGGGAAACGGGAGTCGGTCGGAAGATCTTTCTAAAGTAATAATGGAATTTCTGTTACGGGGCAGAGGGTATAAAGAGTCAGATAATTTTTTTCGAACTACATCAGCAAATCTTGCAATGTCTGGCGGAAAACCAACCCGCCACTTAGCAGAACTATCAATTTTTAATTTTGATGATTGTAATTCGAAAACAGACTCCCTGAAAAGAATGTTTGTGCGAAAGCGAAGGGTTCTTTTTTCTTCCTCCATTTTCACGTTCAGCCAGTATATCTGAAAAGCGGCGATAACCAATATGGCGGCAGTCATTAAACCAACAGATATCCTGAATTTACGGTTCATACGGTCACAAATGTATAAGGTACCGGTTTTACTTATGCGTTGTGTTAACCTTAATTAACGTCAGGTAATATAGCATAATAAAAACCAGAAATATTCGTTATACAGCAATCTTTTCAATTATCCCTTTAAATGCAGAGCCATGAATTTTCAAAAAACGCAACGGATATTTGTGCTTAATAAATTATTTTTCAGCTTATTACACAAAATAATACAACAGCCTGATTTTTACCCCATCAAGCATTACCATAAAAAAAGACGCAATAAGCACCTTGGAAGCTTGTAGGGTACACAATGATTTACACTACCTCTAAAAAATACAGAAAGCGCTATCGCCTTAAGCAATTGAGGCGATTTTTTTTATTTGCTCACTACAATATTAAGCAAGATCCAGCCTAGGCTTGTTTTGTAATATATTTTCCAGTTGTTCTATCAATTCAGTAGTGAATTGTTTTACTACATCTAAAGCCTTCAGGTTTTCAACAAGCTGCTCTTTGCGGGTAGCGCCTGGGCTTGTTTTGTAATATATTTTCCAGTTGTTCTATTAACTCAGTAGTTAAGTGTTTAACTACATCTAAAGCTTTCAGGTTTTCAACAAGCTGCTCTTTGCGGGTAGCGCCCAATATGGCAGTAGTAACATTTGGGTTGTGTATTGTCCATGCAATAGCCAAAGAAGCCAGTGATATATTGAGGTCTTTTGCTACTAATGCAAGTTTTTTAACTTTTTCTATTTTTTCATTCTGAACCCATCTTTCTTTAAGCCAATCAAAACCTTCTATCGCTAAACGCGAACCTTCAGGTATTCCTTCATTATATTTTCCTGTTAAAAAACCTGCAGCAAGCGGGCTCCATATAGTTGTTCCAAGCCCCACATTTTGAAACACCGGCAGATAATCCTGCTCCATTTTAAACCTCTCAAACATATTGTACTGCGGTTGCTCCATTACCGGACCAACCAGTTTATACTGCTGCGCCACGCGATGCGCTTCCATAATTTCGGCTCCGCTCCACTGGCTGGTACCCCAGTACAAAATCTTACCCTGTTGCATCAGGTGGTTCATTGTCCAAACCACTTCTTCAATAGGTACACTTGTATCAGGTCTGTGACAAAAAAATAAATCGAGATAGTCTAACTGTAACCGTTGCAGCGCTTCATTGCATGCTTCAACCAGGTGTTTACGGCTTAATCCTGTTTGATTAGGCTTATTGTTTTTTCCGCGCCAGCCAAAATAAGCTTTTGAAGAAACCGTATAAGATGTGCGATCCCAATTTTTTCTTTTGAGCACTCTTCCCATCATTTTTTCACTTTCTCCCAGAGCATATACTTCGGCGTTATCAAAAAAATTAATTCCATTATCGTATGCTATTCCCATCAGTTCATCAGCAAGATCGTCGTTTACCTGTTTATGGAAAGTAACCCAACTCCCATATGAGAGTACGCTGAGCTGTAATCCGGAAGGCCCCAATTTGCGATATTCCATTATTTAATAAGTTATAGGTCAATAATATAGTATCAATTTTCAAAAATAGCCTAATATTCATTTAAAAGAAAGCCGGGGCAGTTGTCAATAACCATATATTTCGAAGTTTTTTCCTTTTCTTTGTAACCTCCCGTGCTTTATTTTGGAGCAAAAAAATTATTTTAGCAATTAATTGAGATATTACAGGATGAGTTACGAGATAATACAAGATGGCAAATTCAAATTTATTGAAGAGGGTAACGGTGAACCTTTGGTATTTCTTCATGGACTTTTTGGAGCCCTTAGTAATTTCGATGCCCAGATAGATTTCTTTAGTAAACATTATAAAGTTGTAGTTCCGCTTTTGCCTTTGCTGGATTTGGATCTGTTACATACATCGGTTAGCGGTATAGAAAAATTTGTTCAAAAATTCATAGAATATAAAGGTTATCAGAATATACATCTTTTAGGCAATTCATTAGGTGGTCATGTGGCTTTATTGCATATTTTAAAACACCCTGAAAACATTAAATCGCTTACGCTTACGGGTAGTTCAGGTTTGTTTGAAAACGGAATGGGCGACACATATCCCAAGCGAGGCGATTATGAATACATCCGTAAAAAAACAGAGGTAACTTTTTACGATCCCAAAATGGCAACTAAGGAACTGGTTGATGAAATGTTCGCCATCACTACCAATCGCTTAAAAGTTATCAAAATCATTGCATTGGCTAAAAGCGCCATAAGAAATAATCTTGGAGAAGAGTTGAATGAAATAAAACAGCCAACTTTATTGGTATGGGGGAACAATGATGTTATTACTCCGCCGTTTGTAGGTAAAGAATTTAATAAACTTATACCCAACAGCGAATTACATTTTATTGATAAGTGCGGCCATGCGCCCATGATGGAAGTACCCACAGAGTTTAACAAAATTTTGCATCAGTTCCTCACAAAATTGAATGAACCTGCAGCGGTTACTGGGTAATTTGCATCTGGTATAAAAAGCATTTTATGTTTGCAGGAGAACTTATATCGCAAAGTATTCCTTTTTTGCAGTTAGATGATACTGTAGGCAAAGCGCTACAGGAAATGAGCGATTTTCATGTATCGCACCTGCCTGTAGTAAACGAAGAAAAATATATAGGTTTAATAAGCGAAGATATTTTGCTGGATAATGATGAAAATGCATTGCTCGAAAATCTCCAATCTACCTTAATCAAACCTTTTGTAAGACAAAATGATTTCTTTTTGTTAGCAGTAAAACGCTCAAGAGATCTGCATCTTTCTGTTGTGCCCGTTATTACAGATCAATATGAACTGGTAGGAGTAATCAGCACCGAAGATCTGTTCAGGCAATTAGCTGTTTTTACTGGCATTGATGAGCAAGGTGGTATTATAATCCTGGAAATGGAAAAAAGCGATTTCTCAGCAGGGGAACTAAACCGGCTGATTGAATCTAACGACGCCTACATAACTCAACTCAATAGTTTTTTTGATAACGCAACCCAGTTGCTTACTGTAACCCTCCGCATTAACAAAGCGGAGATATCTGATATAATAGCCACGCTTCAGCGGCACGAATACAATATCCGTTATTATAATGGTGAGGAATTGTACCAGAATGAGCTCCAGAATAATCTCGTTCATCTCATGAACTATCTTAACATCTGATTCTCTTGATTGTTATTGAAGAATTGGTTATTAATGTTATTTTAGTTATTTATCATTAACATAAATACATTCCATAAGGGGTTTAATGAGGTACTCGAAAAAATATGTGTTCATCCTGGGAGTGTTGGCTTGTTCAATTCAATGTTTATTTGCCCAGGAAAATGAAGAAAAACTTCCTGAAGATGACAAAATACTCCAAACTTCTTTTCTTACTATCCGCAATGTAATTGCAACGGGCAACAAAATCACCAAGATTTATATTCTCGAAAGAGAAATCCCATTAAAAAAAGATCATAAGTATACCATTTCTGATATTCTTAAAAACATTCCGCAGGCAAAACAAAATTTGCTGAACACAAGGCTTTTCCTGGATGTATCGGTTGATTTCACCAACTGGGCCAACGATTCACTTGATATAGTGGTGGATGTGAAGGAACGCTGGTATTATTTTCCGGTACCTTACTTCAAACCCATAGACAGGAACTTTAATGTATGGTTAAAAGAATATAACGCCAATTTTTCCAGGGTTAACTACGGCATTAAGCTTATTGGGTATAATGTGAGTGGTAGAAATGATCAGTTGAATATCTGGCTTATCTCAGGTTACTCGCGCCAGATAGTGTTGAACTATACGGCTCCTTATTTTGATAAGTCGCTCAAAAATGGGCTTAGTGTAGATTTTCAATATGCGGCCAATAAGGAATTAAACTACATAACGCAGGATAATAAACAGTCTTTTTATAAAGATCCGGGAGGTTTTGTAACCAGCAGGCTGCGATTTGGTGCAGGATACAGTTACAGAACGGGATACATTAAACGACACAATGTTAAGCTGAGCTATAACATTGTAAAGATCAACGATTCTATTTTTACTCGTAACCCCGAGTATTTTGGAAGCAATAAAAAAACGGTCAGGTACCCTGAATTGTATTATCAGTATCAATCCATCAGCGTAAATTATATTCCCTATCCCTTAAAAGGATTTCAATGGGAAGTTGCCTTTACCAAAAGAGGGCTTGATAAAGCGATGAACTTATGGCAGTTTGATGCAAAGGCAGGAAAATACTGGGAGATTTTTCCAAAATATTATTTTGCGTGGCAAGTGAACGGAACGCTTAAATTACCTTTTAACCAACCTTATTTCAACCAGCAATTATTTGGCTATGGCGACACTTTTTTGCGCGGGCTTGAAAATTATGTGGTTGATGGTGTAGCCAGCGGTTTATCAAAAGCAACATTCAGAAAAGAAATCTGGAGCCCGAAATTACACACGGGTTTAAAGTCGAGATCTTACGCAGTAATCCCTTTCAGATTTTTTTTAAAAGCTTACGGCGATGTGGGTTATGTATACAACAAAACATCCTTAACTTTCAATTCCCTAACCAACAGGTTCTTGTATAGTGGTGGCGCAGGACTTGACATTCTGTCCATTTATGACGCTACCATATCTCTTGATTACAGCTTTAACCAGTTAGGACAAAGGGGACTATTTTTCCAGGCAGGGCTTGGTTTGTAGCGCTATAATATACTAACAGTTACTAACAGGCTGTTGGGGGTTCAAGAAAATAAACTGATATGAAAATTGCAATATATAGCCGAGGAGGCGAAAGTGTTAACAATGATGATGTGGTATTGCTGTTGAGAGAACTGGAAAAACAACAGATATCATTTGTAATTCACCAGGATTTTCTTGAGCAGATTAAAGAATTTATCCCCCCGCACCAACACAGTACCTTTCGCGATGCATCAGACCTGGACGATAGTTTTGAATGTATTTTAAGCATGGGCGGAGATGGAACATTGCTGGATACGGTTACGCTAATACGTGATAGTAAAATTCCGGTGCTGGGTATAAATTTTGGAAGACTTGGCTTTTTGGCAACTATAGGGAAACATGAACTGAGGCATGCGGTTACTGCGCTTGCTGAAAGAACCTACCTGATTGATAAAAGAAGCCTTATACATTTAGATGCGAATATTCCTCTTTTTGGCAGCACCCCTTACGGATTGAATGAATTTGCGATTCATAAAAAGGATACATCGTCCATGATTAAGATTCACACTTACCTGAACGGCGAGTTCCTGAATACATACTGGGCAGACGGGTTAATTGTATCAACACCTACAGGTTCAACAGGTTACTCCTTAAGCTGTAATGGGCCTATTGTTTTTCCTGAATCCGGGAGCTTTGTAATAACTCCCGTAGCGCCACATAACCTGAATGTGCGCCCTATTATTATACCGGACGACAATATTGTTTCCTTTGAGGTTGAGGGAAGAACAGACCAGTTCATCTGCGTGCTGGATTCGCGCCGGGAGATTGTAAGCAAGGATGTGCAGCTGGCTATAAAAAAAGAAACCTTTATGTTAAGCCTTATCCGCCTTAACGAAAATAGTTTCCTGGAAACGCTTCGTAATAAGCTTTCCTGGGGCTTGGATAAGCGAAACTAACCTGGTAAGATTTCATTAAAATCGTCCAATAAATTATTGCCATTCGCAACTATTCCTGTATTTTGCAATGGAAACGCATGAATAACTCACCCCTCTCCCGATATTTCAAGGTTTTTTTAAAAAGTTAATTTTTTTTTGATGAAGAAGCTATCCGTGTCGCTGCTTTTTTTAATTATCTTCTTATCAACCCGTGCGCAGGTAGTAGATGGTGTTGTGCAGGAAGGAGAATTTGGAGTAACCCTTGGCGCTGCTCATTATTTTGGTGATTTAAATACCAATGCTTCACTTAATCGCCCCAAACCCGCAGTGGGTGTTTTTTTTCGCAAGCAGTTCAGTGAATATATAGCCCTACGATTAGGTTTACATTATGCGCAATTGGGCTATTCTGATGTGTATAGCAAAAATGATTTTCAAAAAAGAAGAAATCTTAGTTTTAACAGCAACATCTGGGAAGCCACCTTGCAGGGCGACTTTAATTTTATGCGGTTTGTGCCAGGAGATCCTTATCTGAGATTCACCCCTTATGTAACCCTTGGAGTAGGTGCATTTAATTATGATCCCTACGCATATCTTGGTGGTACAAAATATTTCTTAAGACCATTAGGTACAGAAGGGCAAGGTTCAGCAGCATATCCGGGTCGTAAGGCATATAGTGCGGTAGCCTTTTGCATGCCGCTGGGTATGGGTATCAAATACAATATCAGCCCGAATCTCAATTTTTCTTTTGAAGTGGCTTATCGTTTTACTACAACAGACTATATAGATGATGTAAGCACCACCTATGCACCTGATGCATATGCACAAACGCTTCCGCCCCCAACCAGTACGCCTACCGCCTGGTATTTGCTCCAGGACCGTTCATACGAAACAGGTGATGGTGTACGCATCGGAACCAAAGGCAGGCAAAGGGGTTTCAGCAGTCAAAAAGATGCTTATGTAATAGCTGAAGTAGGTTTAGCATTTACGCTTACTTCTTATAAGTGTCCAACTGCTAAATGGTAATATTCTTCAATCAGTTTATAACAACTTAACCTCTCACGCATATTACCAAAATCTTACAGGCAGTAAGCTTTATATTTTCTAACGATCAATAGGTAGCTTTGTATAAATACCCTTGTTTGATCGGATGAATTATATTACAGAATTCAAAAAGTTTATTACAGGTCAGAATCTTACCAAAGGTGTACGCATTACCGTTGGGTCTGTTTTACCTGCAGTAATATTATATGAATTCGATTTACTCTCGGTAGCCATAGCATTACCACTTGGCGCTTTAATGGTTAGCTTAACAGATTCGCCCGGTCCAATTCATCACCGGCGCAATGGCATGCTGGTAAGCAATGCCTTTAATTTTGTTATCGCATTAATTATCGGTTTTACACGGTACTATCCCTGGTTGTTGGCCATTGAACTTACATTGCTTGGATTTTTTCTTTCTTTTATTGGTATTTATGGTAACAGGGCAAGCTCTGTAGGATTGATTGCTATTATTGTAATGGTGCTCAATATTGACGTACACCATGCACAGGAAAGAGTTATACAGGACGCATTGTTTATGCTGGCTGGAGGCGTGTGGTATATGCTGCTCAGCTTAATATTATACTCGTTGCGTCCATACAGGCTTATACAACAGGCATTGGGCGAATGTATTATTTCTACCGCTTCTTACCTCAATGTCAAATCAAAATTATACAAGAACTCCGGGCACATTGACGAAGTATATAAAGAGTTGCTGCCCTTACAGATTGAAATTCATAACCAGCATGAACAGTTAAGAGAATTATTATTTAAAGCAAGAGGCTTTATAAAAGAATCAACAGCCAAAAGCAGGATTTTGCTGATGATGTTCCTGGATTCAGTAGATCTGTTTGAACAGGTAATGACATCACAACAAAATTATAATGCGTTGCACACCTATTTTAAAGATGGAGATATACTTGAAAAATTCCGTTTTCTCATAGCGGAATCGGCCGCGGAGCTTGATAGAATTGGACTTGCAGTACAAAGTGGGTTCCCCTCAAAAAGCGATGGAAAATTGGATGAATTGATCAACCAAACTGAAAATGATTTTGTAACCTACAGAGAAGGCTACCTTAACCCTGATAACCTTGAAGGATTTATTAGCATGCGCCATATTTTGAATTCGATAAAAGACATATCGGAACGTATAAAACGTTTGCATCGCTACAGTACTTATAGCAGTGAGGTAAGCAAAGAGGTAAAGCCTGTGCAGATTGATGTAGAAAAATTTGTTTCCACACAGGAAATGGATCTTAAGCTTTTTGTTGAAAATCTTTCTCTCCAATCCAACATATTCAGGCATTCGCTTAGAGTAAGCATATGTATGCTTGCGGGCTACCTAATTGCACAGTTATTTCCATTTGGACATAGTTACTGGATATTGCTTACTGTAGTAACTATTTTAAAACCTGCATATGGATTAAGCAAAAAGCGCAACCTGGAAAGATTGATGGGTACACTTACCGGTGTTGGCATCGGATTTCTTACCCTAACTTATGTACATAACAATACGGCATTATTTGCCTGCTTAATTGTATCAATGATCATAGGATACAGTTTTTTGCAGGTACAATATTTTATAAGCGTAATTGGCATTACCTTATACGTATTATTCTCTTTTCATTTTCTTCACCCGGTTGATTTCAAAACACTTTCTACAGACCGTGTGATTGATACTGCCATAGGTTCAGCTATTTCATTTTTAGGAGCGCTGTTTATTTTTCCTAAATGGGAACATGAACAGGTGGCGGAGTATATTGAAAAGCTGATGGAGGCGAATATGAATTATTTTTCTACTGTAGCCAAAGCATTTTACCAGGAATTACCTGATACCACCAGCTATAAAGTTGTACGCAAAGAGGCTTATGTTGCATTAGCCAACCTGTCTGATGCTTTTCAACGCCTGATGTCTGAACCAAAAAAGAATTACAAAAATCCTGAAACGCTACATCAACTGGTTGTAAGCAATCATATGCTCACTTCGCACATTGCCTCCCTGGCAACCTATTCAAGGTCGCTGGCATCAGCTTACCATTCAGACAGCTTTAAGCCTGTGGCAGAAAGCATAGTGTTACAAATGCAATATGCCATTGCGCTATCGCAGAATAAAAGCAGCGCACTGCCGGTAATAAATGAAAACGGATTTTCCCGCATACGGGATATGGTGCAGGATTTACTTAACAAAAGAGTGGCAGAAATTAAAGGCGGAACGCAAAACAGTAATATACGCAAAGAGCTCTCCGGCTACAAAACCATTACCGACCAGTTTGAGCTTATTCAAACTATTATTGTAGACATTAACAATGTTTTAAAAAGACAATTAATCTAAAAGGGTACGAATTTTGCTCAGTATTCCGGCATGCAAACATGCATCAAAATCTTTATATTAGTTGATTAATGTATGGTAACCGCATAAAGTTTTTGGTGCTGGGTAACAAAGCAAATTGAAGCGGTTTTTAAAAAATAGTTAATCAACATCAATTGCTTTAAAAAGTAGTTATTTTTAGAATCAACATTAACAATATACAAAAGTGAATACCGTTTAAATTGAGCTTTAGAAATTATATCCAATGAAAATCCGTACTCTACCTAAATATTTGGGCATTTGCCTGTTGTTCGCAATTCCCGCTTTTATAGCTGCGAAACTTGAAAGCAAATTTTTACCCCCTGTTCTTCCTACTGTAACATACTATTTACCTACAGACATTAAAGCCGAAGCAAAGGAAATGTTTGTACGTAGAATATATAATGCCATTCATCTTGATGAGCTCGGTCTTCAGAAAAAAGTTTTAGACCTTGCATTAGACGGTTTCAGCAAATTATCGTCAAGAGGAAAATTAAATAAAGACAGCATTTTAACCATAGTTGACTTTTCGAAATCTTCACGCGAAAAAAGATTATTCGTTATAGATCTTAAAAACGAGATTTTATTATTTAATACATTGGTAGCGCACGGCAGAAACTCAGGAATGGAATATGCCCGTAGTTTTTCTAATGCGCTTTCTTCCAACAAAAGCAGTCTTGGTTTTTATATTACCCAGGCAACTTATAGTGGCGAAAACGGGTATTCTTTAAGATTAAACGGTGTAGAAAAAAATATTAATGACAAAGCATTGAGAAGAAGTATAGTAATACATGGCGCCGATTATGCCGATCAGAAATTTTTAGAAACCCGCGGCATGTTGGGAAGAAGTTTTGGTTGCCCTGCTATTCCAATGGAAGATCGTACTGCAATAATTGACGCGATAAAAAATGGTTCCTGCCTTTTTATTTACTCAGCAGATAAAAAATATTTCAAACTTTCTACGGTTCTTAACGGTTAAGGTGAATGTAAGAATGGTTAAGGTTGATGCCCGGGTCTCAGATGACCGGGCTTTTTTGGTGAACAGCAGCATGCTCAGCTAATAAACCAGGCGGCTATCCATTGACTAATAAAGCCGGCTATAAGCCCCCACGCAATATCACCGGGACGATGATCAGATACCAATAAACGCGCCGTACAGGTTAAGCCTGCTATCAATATGGCAATAGCCATAGGCAGGGTTACAAGCGATGGTGAAGTGTATAACAGTACCGTAAGCAACCCCAGCAACCCTCCAACGCCTGTTGCGTGCATACTGATCTTGATGTAGATATTAGCTAAAAAATCAAATACTACTGCTAAGAAAATACCAAGCCCCATTTGTGCCATAACAGCCGGAATACCTGGCTTGTTTTTAAACACATAAAAAGTCCAGAAAAAAAATACCATACTTATAGAGTACAGTATGATACGCTCCTTCTGTGTGTTTAAATATATAGATTGGATAAACCCGAGCGCCTTGCATAACAATACTGATATTACCGGGAAAAAAACACCATTGATAATATAAATAAGCACCGTTTGTATTTTACCCTTTTCACCCACCCCGATAAAATAATCGGGCATTCCGTAAACAAGGTAAACCGTCATATAAAGCCCAATCAACACCGGGTGAAATATGAACGAAATAAATGATCCGAAAAATTTTACAAATGGCGATGAAATTGCTTGTGAATTATGGGTAGTGCCTATCATAATTGTTTTCTTAAGCGGGCTACAGGAATATTTAATTGTTCGCGGTATTTAGCTACGGTTCTGCGTGCAATATTATATCCTTTTTGCTGAAGAAGTTCTGTAAGGCGTTCATCGCTCAAAGGCTTTTTCTTGCTCTCACCTTCAACCATGTCACTCAATATTTTCTTTACTTCACGTGTAGATACTTCTTCTCCGCTTTCTGTACTTAAAGATTCACTAAAAAAGAATTTTAAGCGATAGGTGCCGAATTCTGTTTGAACAAACTTACTGTTGGCCACGCGGCTTACAGTTGATATATCCAGGTTGGTACGTTCCGCTATATCTTTTAAAATCATTGGGCGGAGTGTTGTTTCATCGCCTGTGAGAAAAAAATCGTACTGGTATTCCATTATGGAATGCATGGTAGCATATAAAGTGTTTTGCCTTTGCTTTATAGCATCAATAAACCATTTGGCTGCATCAATTTTTTGTTTAATGAATAACACCGCCTCTTTCTGACGTTTGTCTTTTTTACTCCCCCTGTCATAATCCCTTAACATATCCCTGTACCCTTCGCTAATTCGTAAGTCGGGTGCATTTTTAGCATTCAGCGTTAATTCCAGTACGTTAGTATTGTTGTGAATAAAGAAATCGGGTATAATATAACTTTCAGCCTTATTTACCTCACCAATATTGCCACCTGGTTTAGGGTTTAAACGGATAATCTGGTTGATCGCCTCCTTAAGATCATCATCAGTGAGGTTTAAGCCACGTTGAATTTTTTCGTAATGCTTTTTGGTAAACTCATCAAAATAGTCAGACAATATATTGATCGTCATTTCCACATTACCTCCCTCTTCTTTCTTGCGCCTTAATTGCAGCAATAAACATTCCCGCAAATCCCTGGCACAAATACCTGCGGGATCGAACTGCTGAATCTGGCTTACTAATATTCCTATTTCCTCCTCTGTTGCCATAATATTCTGCCTGAACGCCAGATCATCCGCTATAGCGCCATAATCTCTTCTGAGGTAACCATCATCATCAATACTGCCTACAATCTGCTCTGCTATTTTCTTTTGCCTGTCATCCAACGAAAGCATGGTTAACTGATCCAGGAGAAATTCGTGAAAAGTACTTTCGATTTTAAAGGGCATCGTTTGCTTTTCATCCATTTCCGGATAATTATCATCTTTCAGTTTATACTCCGCTACATCGTCATCATCGCTCACATATTCGCTTATATCCAGGTTGCCGTACTCATCTTCGCTTCCATCATTATCAAACTCTTCATCAGCACTTTCAAATTCATCAACCGTATCAGTATCGCTATCGCTGGCATTATCTTCAGTGGCCTCAAGTGCAGGATTCTCTTCCATCTCTTCCTTTATCCGCTCTTCCAGATTGGCAGTGGGCACCTGCAGCAATTTCATTAACTGAATTTGCTGCGGAGATAGTTTCTGTAATAATTTTTGTTGTAAACTTTGGCTAAGGGCCATTGTTGAAATAATGTTCTTTTAAAAATAAGTCAGCGGAAAATTAATAAAAAAATCGCGCATCTCCACAAAAATCAGGCCGCAAATTACAATAATACGATTGTTATACCCAACTATTTATTTATTTTATTATTCCTTTAACACAGACAATTAAACCCAATAGCCTTTTAATTAATTGAAAATCAAAATAATGCATTTGTTTATTGGCGATTGCTGATTAATAATATTTACTTTTAAAAAAATCAGAAAAAAATCGATGATTTCATTGGTTTAGCCTGAATATTGATATAAAAACTACATAAAACCATATAAGGTGCGTATGAATGTGTAAAAGTAAATGACACTAAATTTGTAATGATTTCGTTATAGGAACAACTCCGCTAATCAGTTTCCAAAAAAAACTTCTATGTCAGATAAATCGCTAAAAAATATGTCTATTCTGCTCGTTGAAGACAACGAAATGAATACGCTTTTGGCATCTGCCATTTTACAACGGATCGGCGCGAATATAACCGAAGCCGATAATGGTATGGAAGCGGTTAACCTGTTAAGAAAAAGGGAATTTGACATTGTGTTAATGGATCTTCACCTGCCTGTAATGAACGGATTTGAAACCACACGCTATATCAGAAACACACTACATATGGATGTTCCCGTAATAGCCATTACAGCCAATGTGATAAACGGGGAGGAAGCCAGATGCCTTGAAGCAGGGATGAATGCTTTTATATCAAAGCCTTACACAGAAAAAAATCTTGTTGAAAAAATTGAATATTGTCTTGCCAACAGACAATCGAAGAATGTAAATGGAGGCAATGACAATGGCACCGCCGAACCGGCTTTATACAGTTTGAAAACCATTGAGGAGATCAGTAATGGCAACAGGAAAATGATAAATGAAATGCTGAAGGCTTTTATAAAACAGGTGCCGGTAACCATTGAGACTATAAGGAATGCTTACAACAAAAAAGATTTTACGGCCATATACGCTGCTGCACATAACATCAAGCCTAATATTGATACGCTTGAAATCGTGAGTTTGAAAGATAATATCCGTCAGATTGAAGCCTTTGCTAATCAGCAAAAAAACGGGCTTGAACTTTCCGGACTGATTGAAATACTGGATACAGTATTATCTACCATAGTTGAACGATTAAAAACAAAAGAATTGGCTTAACTATTTAACTATTTCCCATCGCTTCCTTTCCTCTATCCACTGTATTTTTTGCAACATACTCATATCACTTTCCATATTGTTATCATCTACGGCAGTTATACCAATGTATATTTCTTTGGTAAATATCTTTTCCTGTAATAAGCGTTGTACCTGTAATATATAATCCATTGTATCTTTTGTACAGGGAATAATAAAATATGGCGCTTTATCGGCAATGTCTACATTTTGTAAAGATGGAAAGGCGTACAATGCAAATTTTCTTATTGCTTTTTCCTGGTTAATATTTACTATACTTATTTTTACCTGCGGCACTTCATTATTGTCTTTTTCAATTATATCCGCAATAATAGGTGGGCTTGGTTTAACACTATCAATCCACAACATAGGCGGTACCAATGCCGGGTACTTGTAATAATTTTCTTTAAGGCTATCACTCCAGCCATTTATATTTCCAAAAAGAGAAGTAGCGCTGAAAAAAACCTGGCCTTGTATGGTTTTGTATCTCCGGCTATCTTCTATTTGTAAGGGAATAATTTTTTTATCCTTCCAGCGCGTATTTGTTCCGGCTTTGTACATTCCCAATCCCACATAACATTGTTTACCAAAAGTATTTTTAGCCCACCAGTCAACCAATACTTCATAAGGGGCAGCCTTGTGCCCATGCTCCCAATATAATTGTGGCACTACATAATCTATATATCCATTCTTTAACCACAATAAAATATCAGCGTATAAATCATCATAATTTGTTTGCCCCGCCGTAGTATTGCTGCCCAGGCTATCCTGGTCTTTATTACGCCAAACGCCAAAGGGGCTTATCCCGAATTTACAGTATGCCTTTTCTTCTTTTATTGCCCTACCCAGTTTGGCTATAATGGAATCCACATTGCTTCTTCGCCAGTTGTTTTTATCCATACCCGCTCCGTAAGCGCTAAAGGTTTTTTCATCGGGAAATTCTTTTCCGGCAATACGGTAAGGATAAAAATAATCGTCAAAATGCAAAGCATCTACATCATAACGATTTACAATATCTTTAATCACCTTTACCACAAAATCCTGCGCATCTTTATTACCGGGATCAAAATACCGTTTACCGCCATACGATAAAAACCATTCAGGATGTACTTTGGTTATGTGGGTTGGGGCGATGGATGATTTGCCGATTTGAAATTCTGCCCTGTAAGGATTACACCACGCATGAAATTCCATGCCTCTTTTGTGCGTCTCTTCTATCATAAACAGCAGTGGATCATAATAAGGATAAGGCGGGCGTCCTTGTTTACCGGTGAGCCATTGGCTCCACGGCTCGTATGGTGAAGGATAAAATGCATCAGTGGCGGGTCGTACCTGAACAATTACCACGTTCATTCCTTTGCTTTGCAGCGTATCCAGTAAACGCACGTATTCCGCCTTCTGGCTTTCTGTATTATAGTTACCCCTTGATGGCCAATCTATATTATCAACCGTAGCTATCCAGGCAGCCCTGAATTCATATTTAGGTTGTTGCGCAAAGCAAACCGTAACCGGAGCAAAAATGATCAATAAAAAAAAACGGAAAATTTTCATGCCTTAATAATGCGTTAAAAAGCATGAAGATACGTTAATCCGATTTTCTGATTTTATCAAGAAGTGTATTGAGTAGTTTTATTTCGTCATCCTTCAATCCATCAATTAAGGAATCCATTTCATTACTTTTCATATCAAGCCTTTCCAGCAGTGCTTTTCCTGCATCAGTAATAGAAATATCAACAAGACGTTTGTCGGTAACGCAGGTTTTTTTATCTACCAACCCCTTAACCACTAACCTGTCTACAATACGGCTGGTATCACTCATTTTATCGAGCATACGCTCTCTTATTTTCAAGGTAGAAATGGGCACCGGAAAAGAGCCTCTCAGAATACGCAGAATATTAAATTGCTGTGGAGTAATATCTTCCGGGTCAAAAAAAGCCTTTTGCCGCTCCATAACCCAGTTATAGGTATAAATGATGTTTATCAATCCTTTATGGTGTTCGTTCCGGAACTTAGCTTGTTTGATGTCTTGCTCTAACGACATTCAGTTATGTTTATACAAAAGTAAAAAAATTAGCGATAAATTAATCCAAGGTTATATGTAGTGCAAACGTTGGTTTTACGTTAGGCGTGAAATAGAAAATGATAAATGCGAGCGTCTCGCATTTATCGTTCTCCCACCTTACCGTTGTAAGCCTGGCGGGCTTCTTACCAAAAGGCGTGACTGCTTACTGTTAATACAGCACTGATGTTAATAAGAAAAATCAGCAACCCATGAAAAATTAATCTTGGCGTCTGGAGCTATAGAGGGTAAATTTGTGAATATGACTCAAACAACACCAGGCGCTCTATCGCAGCTTGCCGAAACATTAATTGGCTCTGAAATTATTAAACTCGGTGGAGAAATCAGAGAAAAGATAAAACAGGGCGAAAAGATCTACAATTTTACTATAGGGGATTTTGACCCTGCTATTTTTCCAATACCGGTAGAATTGGAAAACGAAATCATTAATGCTTACAAAAATCATTTTACCAATTATCCGGCTGCCGAAGGAAATGAAGATCTGCGCCTGGCTATTGCTTCATTTATAAAGCAGAAAGAGGGGTTGGAATACAATACTAACGAAATATTGGTAGCCTCCGGGGGAAGACCGCTTATATATGGACTATTCAGAACCGTTGCAGACAAAGGTGATAAAATCATTTATGCCGTTCCTTCCTGGAATAACAATCATTACACACATTTTATAGAAGGCGTGCGCTGCGAAGTAGCGGCTACACCAGAGAATAATTTCATGCCTTTGGCAGAAGATATAAAACCCCATATTAAAGACGCGGTTATACTGGCGCTTTGTTCACCACAAAACCCAACCGGTACTACTTTTAAAAAAGAAACACTGGAAGCGATCTGCGATATGGTACTGGAAGAAAATAAACGTCGCGGGCCCGGTGAGAAAAAATTGTATGTATTATATGACCAGATGTATTGGCAACTCACCTATGGAGATATACAACATTATGATCCTGTTTCCTTACGTGCTGATATGAAGCAATACACCGTGTATATTGATGCCATAAGCAAATGCTTTGCCGCCACCGGTGTGCGGGTGGGATGGGCAATGGGCCCAGGGCATATTATGGCAAAAATGAAAGCCATTCTTTCTCATATAGGTGCCTGGGCGCCAATGGCGGAGCAAAAAGCGGTAGCGAAGTTTTTACCTCAAACTGAAAAAGTAGATAGTTACCTTGAGCATTTTAAATCTGAAGTACAATTGAGGTTACAGAAAATTTATGAAGGATTTTCCGATATGAAGGCAAAGGGACTTCCCGTTGATGCTATTGCTCCACAAGCCGCCATCTATCTTACTATACAAATTAACGCAGTTGGAAAAACTACAGCCGATGGCAAAGTTTTACAACAGCAAAAAGATGTGACCGCATATTTATTGGATAAAGCCGGTTTGGCAGTTGTGCCATTTTATGCTTTTGGAGCGCCAGAAGATTCAAGTTGGTACAGACTTAGTGTTGGCACTTGTAAAAAAGAGGAAATAAATGATATGCTTAAAGCGTTAGAATATGCTTTACAGAAATTGCGATAAACGCTTTTACCTTTATTTTAAAAACATCTTCTTATGAAACACGCGATGAAACTGTTATTGGCAGCTTCCATATTATTTTTCTCAGGTTGTGAAACAGCACAACAGGTGCTTGGGAGTATAAATACCAATAACAGCACACTTTCCACCAACGATATAGCCTCAGGTTTAAAAGAAGCGTTAAGTATAGGAACCCAAAACAGCAGCAGCAGGCTTTCGGCCGTAGATGGCTTTTTTAGTAATGCCGCTATTAAAATACTAATGCCTGAAGAAGCAAAAAAAGTAGAAACCACTTTACGCAATATTGGTTTGGGCAGCCTGGTAGACAAGGCTGTTTTATCCATCAACAGAGCGGCAGAAGAAGCATCCAAATCAGCCTCGCCTATTTTTGTGAATGCCATAAAAGAAATGACTATCACAGATGCTATGGGTATTTTAAAAGGTGGTGATTATGCTGCTACGGATTATTTTAAAGGCAAAACCACAGCGCCACTTACCAGTGCATTTCGCCCGGTAATTGAAAATGCGCTTAAAAAAACAGATGCTACCAAATATTGGAGCGATGTATTTACCGCATATAATAAATTCACCAGCAAACCCATCAACACAGATCTAGCAGGTTATGTAACCGAAAAATCGCTTAGCGGTATTTTTTATGAAGTTAGTCTGGAAGAACAAAAGATAAGGAAAGATCCCGCGGCAAGAGTAACCGAACTGCTTAAAAAGGTTTTTGGATAATCCTGTTTCGGATTTTGCATAGAGAATACTTTATCATCTTTAAAAAAGAACGGGATGATAAAGTATTCTAACTGTTTCTTAATTTCATGCCTCTTGAAACAAATCACTATGCAACGCAGACAATTCATTCAGCAAACATCGCTTGCCTCCGCAGGACTATTGGTTTCATCCAATATTTTAGCTAATCGCCCTGACTTTCCAACAGTACGCATTCCTGTTACTGAAAGAAAATTTACCAGCGCCGCAGTTGAAAAAGCTATTGCAGATGTAAAAAAATATACAGGCAATAATGAACTATCGTGGTTGTTTGAAAATTGTTTTCCTAATACTTTAGATACTACCGTTGTACATAAAGCAATAAATGGTCGTCCTGATACTTTTGTTATTACCGGCGACATACATGCCATGTGGCTCCGCGACAGTACTGCGCAAGTATGGCCTTATATGCCATTGATGAAGGATGACAAACCTTTGCAACAATTGATAGCCGGTGTAATAAACAGGCAAACTGCCTGTATTTTAATAGACCCTTATGCCAATGCCTTTAATGATGGACCTACAGGCAGTGAGTGGGATAAGGATCATACAGACATGAAGGCTGAACTGCACGAGCGTAAATGGGAGATTGATTCGCTTTGTTATCCAATACGGCTGGCTTATCAATACTGGAAGCTCACTGGCGACACATCCCCATTTGGTGATAATTGGAAAAAAGCAATGCACAATATTGTAAAAACATTCAGAGAGCAACAAAGAAAAAATGATAAAGGACCGTATAGTTTCGGCAGAACAACATCATGGTCAACAGATACGGTGCCAGGTAACGGTTATGGCAATCCTGTAAAACCAGTAGGGCTGATTGTATCTGTATTCCGCCCTTCAGATGATGCTACTATTTTTCCT
>JBGALP010000068.1:0-20371 GCA_044223805.1 Agriterribacter sp. | reverse complement strand
TAAACCTTGCCACTGAAATCAAAAATATTTTCATGGCAACCCTCAAAGACAGTCTCCTCGCCAGCAATGAAATTGATCTGCGCAAAGTCTTTCCTCCGGCTATCACCGCTGTATCAGACCTTGTAAAAGACAAATTGAATATTGTAAGCAATTGAATGATCTCACGGTAATCATACAGTTGCCGATATAATTTTACAAACCGCCTATTACTATTTTCCCTTCGTTTAATCTTGCTATCTGTAACGCATAATCGCCGTTACCTATATCTTTTAAAGTATACCTTCATCTGCTGATGATAAACCGGGTGAAAGTTTTTTATTATTCAGCGATACTACCGTTGGTTTAATGGAAAGACGAATATAATCAGTTCCATTTTTGCGGGGAGGCTATTCCGTCCTAAGTGATTTCACCGTGATGTAAATTCGGGATTCCGTTACTCCGTACGGAGTGACTTTACCGGGTTTGACATAGCTGCTTTTATTGCCTGGAAACTTACGGTAATAAGTGTTATAAATAATGCAAGCAGTGATGCTACTAAAAATACCATCCAACTGATGCTGATGCGGTAATCGTAATTGCTGAGCCACCCACGTAAATAATAATAAGCTATAGGCGCAGCAATAATGCATGATACAAATACCAGTATTACAAATTCTGTTGAAAGCAAACGCCACAGATTTACCATACTTGCACCTAATACTTTGCGGATGCCTATTTCTTTTGTTCTTTGTTCGGCTACAAAACTTGCCATACCAAATAAACCAAGGCAGGAAATGAAAATAGCTAACACGGCAAAATAAGAAGACAGTTTTCCTATGCGCTCTTCCGCTGTAAACTTCGATCCAAAATCTTCGTCAACAAATTTGTAAGTGAAGGGAACATCGGGCTCATATTTTTTATATACCTGCTCAATAGTTTTTATTGAAGAGGAGGCGCTTTTGTTGGGATTTAATTTGATAATAAGGTTAAACATATCTTCATACTTACCTACATGATATACAGTAGGCCGCACGGGATAAAAAGGAGATTCCTGCATGATGTCTTTAATAACTGCGATAATGGTGTACGGTTTATCTTCCCATTTTAAAACTTTACCAACAGGGTCGGCAAAGCCAAGAAATTTTGCAGCAGACTCATTAATAATAAAAGCGGCGGAATCCGTAGCGTAGGCACGAGAAAAATCACGCCCTTGCTTAATTTTCCAGTTTACGGTTTTACCAAAATCATGCGTAACGCGGTTGTTAGGAAAATCTACCGCGAGGTTGGGATCTTTTCCTTCCCAGTCAAATCCTCCATTGGTATTCCACACACCGGTAAGCGGGCTGTTTGATGCCGTAATTTCTTCAATAGCACCCGCGCTTTTCAGTTCATTTCTTACCGCATCAAAATGTTGTTTTAGCTCATTCTCAAAACCAAGATTGATTAAACCATTGCGGTTATATCCTATGGGCCTGTCTTTTGCATATTGAATTTGTTGGTAAACAATAATGGTTCCCGTGATTAGCATTACCGATACGGTAAACTGCAGTACAACCAATACTCTCCTTGGAATAGCCGCATTTTTTCCAACTTTAAATGTGCCTTTCAACACCTTCAACGGTTGAAAAGAAGACAAGTACAATGCAGGATAACTACCAGCGAGAAGACCAGTGATAAAAATAAACAACAGGCAAATCAACCAGAACACACAATTGCTCCATGGCACTCCCATTTTCTTTGCAGCAACATCATTAAAGAAGGGCAGTAACAATGCCACCAACATTAAGGCAACAATAAATGCGAGTATTACTACAATATAAGATTCCACAAAAAATTGTCTTGTGATCTGCCATCTCATAGATCCGATTGCTTTCCTGATGCCGACCTCTCTTGCTCTTTTTTCACTTCTTGCAGTGCTGAGGTTCATAAAATTGATGCAGGCAAGTATCAACACAAAAATGCCGATAATTGCGAACAACCACACATAGCGGATATTACCTCCTGTATTCAATCCTTTCTTAAATTCGTTATACAAATTCCATTTGCTCATAGGTTGTAAAAAAACTTCCCACTTGTATCTCTTTTCGAACTGACCAACATTATCCAGTTTTACATTTTTAATTTTTGCAGAAGCCTTGTCCATTGATGCATTATCTGCCATCTGTACAAAAGTCTGAGAAAAATTACTCCCCCATGGATTCTCCATTTTTTTTACCCACGGGTTTTCAATGATCCATAATTCCCATGGCATAATCACTTTTATTTCACGGAAAGTAGTATTGTCAGGAAGGTCTTCATACACGCCCGTTACTTTTACATCATCCTGCCTGTCGAGCTTCAGGGTTTTATTCATCGGGTCTTCATTAGCAAAAAAAGCTTTTGCGGCAGATGCAGACAAAAGAATGGAATGCGGATCTTTTAATCCCTGCCTTGTACCCTTCAACATTTTTAATGAAAGCATATCCGGTGCATCCGGTTCAAAGAAAATGCCTTGCTGGTTGAGTGATTTATTGCCGATCGTCAGCAGATGCCCTCCTATCCATGAAGCTTGTATTACGTATTTAAAATCGCTGCCGTATTTGGCTTTAATAGTGGGCCCCATTAATGCGGGGTTAGCCGACTGTACATCTAGTTCCCCATTAAAATTAGCACGCTGCATTACCTGCGCAATGCGGTCGTAATTTTCGTGATATTTATCATAAGATAATTCATCATACACCCACAACCCTATCAATAATGCCACGGCCATACCCACTGCCAACCCACCAATATTGATGGCACTATATCCTTTACTTTTTATAAGATTACGCCAGGCAATTTTGAAAAAACTTTTGAACATGATAACCGGTTTAAATGTGTTGGAATTAAACTTTATCGTAACAAACATGCCATTCCACTAAATATCTGATTACAAGCTGAGTAATACATATGGAATAAAGCAACTGTACGGTTTTGATACACCTGGTGTACGGTTTTGAAAGGTAGGAGAAAGAATAATTCTATTGATATACATCAATGGTTTGTAAAATTTTTATACCTGCATTCAGGCTATAAGGCTAACTAAAATAGAATTAATGACAGCACAAATGCTTTCGTTACAAACAGCGGAAGCATTTTTAATCCAAGCATTAATTCCCAATCCTGCTCTTTTCTTCGGCATTGCCGGGGTCAATTGTTTTGTTAACTACCTTTTTGCCTGAGTTAAATGTATATGTGAAGGATAACCTCACGGTTCTGGATGGCCGTTTACGGTAAAAAGAAATGATATTACCCTTTTCTTCGGTCCATTCTTTTTCGCGGGATGTATTTAGCAGATCCGTAAAAGCCAAACGTAATTTCATTTTTGATTTGAACAGCTTCTTTGTAAAACCCAGATCCATGCTGAAATTGCCATAAGTATAAAGGTTGGTAGAAATAAATGGAGACTGGTATTCTGCTATAAAATCAATATCGGCGATATGCGTTAACGTTAGTGTATGAAATGATTGCGTATAAAATGTAGTTTGCCGGTATGGTTTATTGTTAAAGCGGTAACTAACGCGATAAGCTGAAAAATTAGTATTGATTGTCCAAATTTCCAATGGTGATACAGTACTGTTATATTCAAAGCCATACTGCGTGGTTGAGCCGGTGTTTTCTGCCAGGTAATCTATTGAATTGTTGGGACCGGCATTAGCGGACAAAGAAATATAATTGTTGGTACGAATGAGATATAGTTCCGCGGAATGATCTTTCAGAAACTGGTATACCAAAGAAAAATGCTGACTATTTTGGGGCAATAAGTTGGGATTGCCTGTAACCGAAGCATAATTGCTGAACTCCATACGGGCAGGATTGAGTGCATTTAAGGTAGGTCTTGTCAGCCGCCGGGAATAAGCCGCCGTTATAGCTGTGCCTTTATCGGCATTAAGTGTTTGCATAACAGATAGCGAAGGATATAATCCCATATATTTCCTCGAAAATATTGTGGAAGAAATCATTTCATTTCCATTTGAAAAGGTTTCTTCTGCTCTCAAACCAGCTTTAACATTAGTACTTTTTAACGTTTGTTCTATAGAAGAATAAAACATCAGGATGCTTTCTGTATATACAAAATGATTGCTTTGCTTTGGAGTAAGCATCCATTGCATGTCAATAAAGTCTTCTGTAGTCAATTGATTATCTCTGGCAATAGAGGCATATTTTATTCCTGATCTGAATATTGTTTTCAGATTAAGGGTTTTGGTAAAATCAGATTGCAGCGCATATACCTTAGCATTAACCGGAGCGTTTGTTCTCCAGATCCGTTGCCTGGAGGTGTCATCAGCCATTTTATTAAATGCGTTTTTCTCTGGTCTTTCATTGTCTGAAAAATCAGCGATAATTTTTATGGAACTGCCCATCGTATCTAACCGCAACGCATAGTTAAGCGTAATACCTGCTAAACTAAAAAGGCGATCTTTTATTGACGTTGCTTTTCCATAAGATGTTTCATTACTCTGATATACTTCATTACTTTGAAACAACTGGTGAAATTTTGTTTTTGAAACCACAGACTGGAAACTAATCGTCTGCTTGTCGCTGAAATCGTATACACCTGAAATACGATACTGCTGTCGTTCTATTCTTTCATTACGTTCAGTAAAATTATCAAAAGACGATGCATCAGAATATATAAACGATGTTTTTTCTGTGATGGTACGCAGATCTTTTACATACGAGTAACTGCCGTACAAATACAATTTTTTATGCTGATAGCTCAATGTTGCTCCGGTAGTAAAATAAGGCTTTCGCGCCTGCTGCCAGTATTCAGCATTTACTGATCCGCTCCAGCCATTCTTCTTTCCTTTTTTAAGAATGATGTGAATAATGCCACCAGAACCACCTGCCTCAAATTCTGAAGGAGGAATGGGAATAATTTCTATGCGACTGATATCTTCCGATTTCAGCGAACGAAGAAAATCAGCCAGTTCTTCAGCACCCAAGCGTTGCACAACTTCATTTACCATAATCGTTACAGGCTGTGTACCTTTTAACATCACATTGCCCATATTATCTACCCACACACCGGGCGTTCGTTGTAATACGTCTGTGGCAGAAAAGCCATTGGAAAATGGACCATTCTCCACATTAATAATAGTACGATCACTCTTGCGGATAAGCAGTGCAGGTTTGGCTGTTATAGAAACTTCCGCGAGCATTTTTTTGTCTTCCGCCAATGTTATTTCCTTAAGCAAACCTGTATCAGGATATATAAAAGAGATTTCCTTTGCCTGATACCCCACTGCCGACAAATGCATTGTATACGCTTGTTTTTGCTGTAAGAATGTTGACAGCAAAAAATATCCTTTTTCGTTGGTGGTACCCGCAATAATAAAGCTATCAGCTTTTTGTAACACTACAGATACAAAAGGAAGCGGTTGATCAGCAATATTTAACACCCGACCTGCAATAGTCTGCGCATTACTGTTAGCTGCTGCAAATAAAATAAAAATAACGGTTATGCTTTTGAACATGCGGCAAATATAACTAAATATTTAGTTTATTAAACTACTTAAATAGTTAATCCGAAAATAATATCCTAAACTGCTGATTTGAATGGAACTGTTTCAAAAGATCCACCGCACAAAACGATAAAACCCCCAAAGCAAAAAGAGCAAGATAATTACGCTAACCACTTTGATCACCGGAACTATCCACTTAACGCTGCTCATATCAAGTTCATAGCGCTCCTGTCCAAAATCTTCTGGCTGTTTTTTTATTTCATATCCGGCTACAACTGCCTTTACGATGGTGTCAGGAATGGCTGGTTTAAAAATCGGGATGGTGGGATCATATTGCAACGGTTCCCATTTCAGCTCACTTTCAAAGGCCGCAGCCAGTTCTTCTGTAGTCCACTCACGGGCTTTCCATTCTCCTACGTATTGCATGTATTCCTGCTTGAGTGGCAAATTATTGCGCAGTAACTCCATCAGCAAACGTTGTACAACCGGTTTGTCTTTAGGTTTTGTAAAGCCTGAACGAACAAACACAGGTAATACAGCATTAACGGCTTCCAGTACAAATTGATTTTTTGCGTTAATCGCTTCGCGATGCGTACTACCTATACCTGGTGGATTAGGGCGTGTAGCAACTACGTTTCGCAGGCGCACCAACGCCGGATCATTAATCTCATCGCATATAATTCTATAGCGCAACGAAGCAGAGATGTATTCGTACAAACACCAGCCACGGGTCATATAAGTGGCATCGGAGAGTATCATTACATTATCAATAAAATCATTCATGGAATTCAGTACCTGCTGCAACGCTTTTCGTGATTCTTCTGTTGTTTGGTCCTGCGGGAAAGAAGAATAGTCGTAGATGATATAACAATCCTTCAACGCCTTTAATTTTTTTAGTTGTCGCCCCGTTGGATCGGGATGACCATCACTCTCCCACCGGTGCGAAATAAAAAGTACAGGGCGCATAGCTTCTTTACCGGCCTTCACTTCTGCCTGGAGCAGTGCAAGTGTCTTTCCGCTATTCGCTTCATACACAGGAAAGCTTTCAAGGCTTTGTAGTTCCCTTGCGTGAATCAATTTTACCAGGTGATGAGCTGCATCCATTGAAATATATTATATGCGTAGAAGTTAAATAATATTTCTGATTAAAATTCATCTACCAGCATTTGCCAGGCGTTTTGCAGACCTCTGATATAAACCCACTTTCAAACCAACCAGAAATAGATACTTTTGCTGATATAACCTGATGAATACACAATAGAACTGCTGCAGTTATAACTAATCAAATTTCAACAATGAATACAACTTTTTCCCGCGCATTATTTTACACTGCAATAATTTTTACAGCCACACATTGCAAGCAACCTGCACAAAAAGAAAATAATGCAGCACATTTTCATGCTATGCTCGAAAATTACTGGCAGGGATTATTAAAGCTGCAGCCATTAGATGCTACACAGTTTGGCGACAGCAGCATGAATGATCAGTTTGTAAATAATTGTACCCAGGCTTACCGGGATAACGTAAAAAAATTCTATCTCGGCTATATTGACAGTCTTAAACAATTTGATGCTGCAAGTATGAATGAGGAGGATGCATTGAGTTACCAGATTTTACGATACGATGCCAACATGCAACTGGAAAAAGCAAAATATGATACGTGGAAAATACCTTTCACACAAATGGGCGATGCAACCAATACACTTTCCGCCAATATTGTTTTAGCAATGGGGCAATATGGCTCGGGAGAATCTTCGCAACCTTTTAAAACGGTGAAGGATTATCACAATTGGCTGCAACGCGTTCATGCATATACTGTTTGGTGCGACAGCGCTATTCAGAATTTTCGACAGGGCATGGCAACCAATTATGTGTTGCCTAAAGCATTGGTGGTAAAGATGATTGATATATGCAATGGTTTGATCAATTCTGATGAAACAAAAAGTATATTTTATGGTCCTGTAAAAAGAATTCCCGCATCATTCAGTGATGCCGACAAAACCAAAATCACATCAGACTATAAAGCAGCCATAAAAAATGAATTAAATGTGTGCCACGCAAAAATGGCCGCCTTTTTAAAAGATGAATACCTGCCCAGGGCGCGGACAACATCGGGAGTAAGTGACTTGCCCGATGGATTAAATTATTATAAGCTTTGCGTAAAAGACTGGACCACTACAAACAAAACCTTGGATGAAATATATAACACAGGACTAAGCGAAGTAAAACGCATCCGCCAGGAAATGGAATACACCAAAAGCAGCGCAGGCTTTAAAGGAAGTCTTGATTCTTTTTTCCAATTTATGAAAACGGATAAACAATTCATGCCTTTTAAAACACCTGGAGAAGTGCTCGATTCTTTTCGTCACGTATATGATATTATTAAACCCGCGCTGAATAAATATTTCATCCTGTTTCCCAAAAGCAAGTTTGAAATAAGACAAACCGAAGCCTTCAGAGCGGCAAGTGCAAGCATTGAATATTTTCCGGGATCGCCTGATGGCAGCAGACCAGGTATTTTTTACGTACCGGTATTAAACCCTGCAACTTTTAACATAACTTCTGGCATGGAGAGTACTTTTTTACATGAAGCTATACCAGGACATCATTACCAGGGCTCCCTCCAAATGGAAGATACCTTATTGCCCACATTCAGGAGATTTAAGTGGTATGGCGCTTATGGCGAAGGCTGGGCTTTATATTGCGAAAGCCTGGGAAAAGAATTAGGATTATACACCAATCCATATCAACACATGGGTGCTTTGGGAGATGAAATTCACCGTGCCATACGGCTTGTGGTAGATGTTGCCATTCACAGCAAAGGTATGACCCGTGAAGAGGCTATTGCTTATATGATGGAGAATGAGCCTGTAGATGAACGGGGCGCTACCGCAGAAATTGAACGGTATATGGCTATGCCGGCGCAGGCATTATCATACAAAATAGGGGCGCTGGAAATAAAAGACCTGCGTGATAAGTATACTAAACAGTTAGGGACTACATTTAATATAGGAGCATTTCATAAACAGGTATTAAACAGCGGGTGCCTTCCACTTTCTGTATTGGAAGATAAGTTAGCTAAATGGGCAAAAACGCAATAGGCGCATACAAGGGATTCAGCAGATGAGCAAAGCCAGGGAAGCTTACAAGACGAACCGGCAAAATTACTGAGAACAATCTCTTTCAGTGCTTACGTCAAGGCATAAACGAAGTCTTCTAAGTTAAAAATCTTATTACTCTTATGATTTTCTAATTGCGGCAATGGATTTTCCATTTACGTTTAGCCTTTACATTTTCAAAAGCTTTATACGATTAGATTATTCAAGGGTATATACTCATACCAGTCTAAGCATTTAATCAACCGACTTCTACAAGTTTACCATAAATTTTGCATAAACATTTTTTTGTAGACAATAACCTACACATTAGGTAGTTAGTACAGTCCCTACCCGAGAAAACGATTAATTATTTATTTAAAAACAATTATCCATGAAACGGGTACTAACCACCATGCTATCCCTGTGTTTTCTCGTGCATAACCTCAATGCTCAAACAACCAGAACCGCAGGAACTTATCTCGAATTAACTACAGCAATCACAGCTTCCGCAGACAACGACATCATTAAGTTTACCAACAACATCGTAGTAACAGCAGAGATCGCCTCTGCCAAAACACTCACTTTTAACGGTAATGGTTACACGATAACCGTACCGGTACCGGGGCTGGATGAAGCGGGTAAATTTAATACCAGTCCCTCTAATTTCAGGGTGTTTAACTTTAGTGGTGCAAAAACTACAACCATCAATAATTTAAAAATAAGTGGAGGTGGTTTAACTACCACAGCCGGTGGGGCCATTTATGTAGCAACCGGTCATACATTAAAGATCAATAATTCTACCATCAGTAATTCACGCGTAGGTTTATCAACTTCTGCCGGTGGCGGTGGTATCTATAATATAGGGGGAACAGTATACCTAACTGGTTGCCAGGTAATCAGGAATGCAGCCAGTTATGGAGGAGGCTTTTTTAATACCAGTTCAGGAAAGATGTTTATCGAAAACACCACATTTTCAGAAAACAGAAGTACTTTAAGTGCTGGCGGCGGCGGTGCAGGTGAAAACAACGGCGGAAGTAATCTATATATCAACAATTCAACATTCTCTAATAACAAGAGCACAGAAATTGGCGGAGCTATTAATAACAGTGCTACCATCTATGCTGTAAACAGCAGTTTTACAGGCAATGTGGCTTATGGTACTTATACAGGAGGTGCAATAGGCAACAATAATGGAACTGTTTACGCAATGAATTGTCTGTTTGCTTACAATTATCATGTGGCTACAGGATCTGTTACCAGCCCATCAAAGTATGTAATTGATGATATGATCGCTTATCAGGGACCAGCCAATATTCACTTATACTATTGTATATATCACGCATCCCTCGCATCAACCGCAGTTGATTACAGCACCGGTCATAATATAAATTATACAGGAAATGCTACGGGAACAGATAACACTATATTCTCCGGAGGTATATTAACCCGTATTACTGATGGCACCGGCGCTGAGATTGGAGACGCAACTACAGGAAAAGTATTTCAGCCATATTTGTATGATAACAATGGTATTGCACCCACACTTAAAACAGGAAGCTTTACGTTGCAGACTGCTAACCTGGGAACCAAAGTTGGTTTCTCGAGCAACAGTGGTTCGCCCATAATAGGATATTACGACAGACTCGCTACCACACCTGCTTGGGTAAACAAGTTAAGCACGCCGGCTTCTTCTTATGAGATCACAAAAGACCAGGTAGGTACTACTCGAAACAACCCTTCAGCCATTGGCGCAATACAGGGAGCAGTAGATAATTTATATATGCTCAAAGTAAACTATTCGGCTGATGGATCTGTTTCAGGCGGCACGGTATATGGAGATGTATACCCTTCAGGAACATCAGTAACGTTAACAGCAATACCTAATTCAGGTAAACAATTTGTACGGTGGGATTATGTAGTGGGCGGCACCGGTACTGCATCTACCAGTAACCCATACACGGTAGTGGTTAATAAAGACATTACACTGGTTCCTATTTTTCAAACTGCCGCAGGTGGAAGTTATAGTATTACTTATGCAGGCAACGACAATACCTCCGGCACAGCCCCTGCAACAGGAAATTATACAGCTTCTACTACTATAGCCGGCGCAGGAACACTGAAACGGTCTGGTTATATTTTCAATGGCTGGAACACCAACCTCAACGGATCTGGAACAGCCTATGCGGCAGGTGCTACTTATACGCTCGGTACAAATCTTACCTTGTATGCGCAATGGAAAGATAATTTCTGGAGAGGTACCTCAAGTACAGCGTATGCTACTACTACCAACTGGGGCTCCGGTTCAGTACCTGCAACAGGTGACGATATTGTTTTTGCAGAAGATGCTACCAACGATCTTATAGTAGATCAAAATCGTGTAGTGGGTAATATACAATTCTCAGGGGCACCATATAAAATGGTTTTGGGCAACTTCAATGTTACTGCTAAAAATGTTACCAATTACAGCAGTACCAAATACATTCAAACAAACGGCACTGGCAAATTCACTATAAATATTGGCAACGGAATCACTGCCTTCTTTCCCGTTGGAAACAGCGCTTATAATCCGGTATCTATAAAAAACAATACAGGAGCGGCAGATGATTTTGGCGTAAAAGTGCTGGATGAAATGTACTACAACGGATCCAGTGGTGCAGCCGTAGCCGATCCGCGCCTTAAACGTACTTGGGATATTTCAAAAACAAATGCAAACGGAGGCTCGGGTATTGACTTTGTATTTAACTGGAACGCAGGTGAAGCTGTAAGTCTTACTACAGCAACACTTTATCATTACAGCGGAGGATGGGCAAAACAAACAGGTACTACCAGCAGCACAGCAACCAGCTTAACGTATACCGGTTATACGGGAACTTTTTCTCCATTTGGAATTGCAAATGCAAACTCCACGCTGCCGGTTACCTGGTTAGGTTTTAACGTACAAAAGCAACATGAGCAGGCATTACTCACATGGTCAACCGCTATGGAATGGAACAATAAAGATTTTGTGGCAGAACATAGTACGGATGGCAATATATGGGAAACCTTAGCCATAATAAAAGCTGCGGGCAACAGCGTTAGTACAAGGACATATCAATACCTGCACAGCAATCCTGCCGAAGGAGTGAATTACTACCGCATACGCCAACGCGATAATGATGGCAAAAGCACCTTCAGCAGTATCCAATCCGTAAGTTTTGAAATGAAGGCGAACCTTTCAGTATATCCTAACCCGGTTACCAGCGGCGCTTTAAACGTAAGTATAAAGAAACCAGGATTACTTACTATATACAGCAACAACGGACAACTGGTATTCTCTAAAAAATATACTGTACCAGGAAAACAATTGATTAACCTGCAAGCATTATCAAAAGGAATTTACAGACTGGTATTTGAAAAAGAAAATGTTTCCATAGTACTTCAATAAATACTAACTACAGAGACACAAACAATAAAACATGGGCAGCCGCTCATGTTTTATTGTTTTATATATACCCGGGGTTGCAACAAGGCAATGTATCTTCATACTATTTCTTTTTTATCTTACAGTATGATTACAGCATGCTTGCGAAATATCTTTTTGATTGCAACCTTAACAACTTATAGCTTCGGTGCAATCGCTCAATCACCTTCTGCACGCAACAACCAGGTACGCAGCCTTAATGCTATGGTGAATTATATGGATGAAGCCAGTCGCATACAGCAACAGATCTATTTTGACATCATCAGTTTTTGTGAGGCTTATACACAAAACATAGAAAATGCACGACCCGGAGCATGGCATGTAGCAGTGCAGGCCGGTACCCGCCTGAAAAGCGATTTCAGTTCTATAAAGGAAGTAAAGCCAGATGCCGAAGGATATATTGATGACTACCAATCAAGAATGCTTCCGTTTTATCGTACCAAACAGGATTTGACCGAACGCCTGGCAAAATTTCCTGTAAAAAATGAAGCAGTCAACAATGCCTTCAAATTGTTTCGTAACAGTTTTGACAGTATGGAAACGCGTTACAAGCAAATGGTTAACTATGTACATACCGCTGCTTTTAAAACAGACGAAGGCTTTGCAGCGGCTAAAAGAATGATTGATGAGTTGCAGCCCTGGTTTGACAAGTACAATAATGCGGCCAACCGGTTGTATACTGATATCAGTAGTTATTATAGTAATTCCCTCAAACCGTTAGCTTCTCAAAAAATAATCCGCACTGCGCAGGAAGAATTATTATTATCCGTAAAACTTGTTACAGAATGGGCTTCACAATTGTACCAGGGAGATGATTCCAAAAGGATTGCCAACGACGCCGCATTAAGAGCATTACAAAAACAGGCATTGCCAAAAGCGGAGTCATATCTTTCAAAAACCTATGGTTACAATTACTTAAATAATGGGGCTTTCCCGCACTCGCGGTATATGATGTTTTACCAGAATATGCCATCAACTATATTCTGGTTTAAAACAGATACCGAGCTTCAATACGAAAATATGCCGGCAGCATTCGAAAATTACAACAAGTACGTAAACAGCTATAACTGGGTGATTCATTATTATAACGAGTTTATTGAATGCGCGGATGGAAGAACCAGCGCAGCCAATATGGATTATTCACCCGAAATGGCAGCACATGTAGGTGCCGATACGGCCCAGAATGTATTATTGAAAATGCCAAGAATCGGTTACCGTTTTGCCTGGCTACCCTTACAAAAAGAGCAAACGGCAGTTGAATATACCGTTAATGATTCAACCAGCAGCAGGCGGCGTAGTATGATTGGTTCAGCGGAACCTCATCACACCGTTTATTTGCTGGATGTATCTAACTCAATGAAAGAAGAACACAAACTGGATACTTTAAAACAGGGAATGAAATACCTCGTGACTCTGCAGAGGGCAGTTGATAATATATCGGTAATTGCTTTTGCAGATAGCGCGGAAAAATTAATGCAGTTCAAACCCTGCAATGAAAAAGATTTTATTTATAAAGTAATTGACAAACTGCAAACCAGTGGCGCTACTAATGCAGAAGCCGCGGTGCGTGATGGATATGTGCTTGTAGACAGTACATTGAATTATAAAGGAAAAACAAAAGTGGTTATTATTACCGACGGACAATTTACATTAGAAAAAACAACCAAAAAGAAGATTGAACTATATAAAGCTAAAGGTGTACACCTGAGTATTTTGTTGCTTGGTCGCATACATGATATTGATACCATTGAATATTTTAAAGCACTTTGCGAAAAAGGAAGCGGGAATTTTTATGACATGCGCCAATACAACCTGCAGGAAGTACTGGTAAAAGAAGCGAGCGACTAAATCTAAACGGTGCGCTGGTAACATGCTATTAAAAAATCATTCCACACTTCCCGGTCTGCTGATAAACCTGCCGGGATATTTACCGGTAGGTTTCTGATTGCGGTATACTATTTTCCCATTCACCCAAACTATTTCAATACCGCCAGATAATTCTTTAGGATTGGTCATAGTAGCGTTATCTTTTACCGTTGCAGGATTAAATAATACCAGGTCGGCAAAATTATAAGGGGCTATTATTCCCCTGTCTTTTATGCCGAGATGCTCAGCAGTAAGTCCCGTCATTTTATAAACAGCCGTCTCCAAAGGCATTAATTTCTTTTCCCGCACATACCTGGCCAGTACACGTGTAAAAGCGCCGTACCCGCGTGGATGGCCACCTCCCACTCCATCGGAACATACATTGGTATAATTCCAGTTCAAAAAAATTCATTACATCATCCTCAAGCATAGAAGCGCCTGCTATGGCGGCGCCTTTGCCATCTTCCTCCCGCACTATACGCATAAGCGCCTGCGCGTCTGTTTCTTTATTCAGCGCCGCTATTTCACTCACCGATTTGCCTTCGTAATTTTTATTGGCAGGAAAATAAGTAATTACAGACGTGGAAGGATCAAGCAGTTCCTGCGTGGCATATAAAGCGCTGGCAGCATTATCAAAATCCTTTTTTGGAAATAATACTCTTGGTGTAGATGACCACACAATTATGGGGATAGCGATGCCGTAATAATTCCTTCTGCACGTGCCCGCTGTAACTGTGCCAGTAGTTGTGCTGACTTCCCCCATTTGCTGCGCATGGCAATCTTAAAATGTGAGATCTGTACCGGCAGTTTTGCTTCACGCCCTATCTGGATGATTTCATCAATTGAGTTTTCAATATTAATATCTTCACTGCGGATATGGCTAATATAACGTCCACCCACAACCGCCGCCGCTTTTGCAAGATCAATCACTTCCTCCCGGTTAGAATAAAAACCTTCTTCATACTCCAGCCCGGTTGATAAACCAAAAGAACCTTTGCGGATATCATCCTGCAGCATTTGCTTCATCACGGTAATTTCAGCACTATCCGCAGCGCGGTATACATTGCCCTTCATTGCTATTCCACGCAAAAATGCATGACCCGTATAGGTGGCTATATTCACACTAACAGGATGGGTTTTGTATCTTTCTTTTAAAGTATCTGCAGGGTATGAATCTCCATCCTGCCCTATTACAATGGTGGTGATACCCTGGTTGGTAACAGCTACAGCACCAGGATCTTTTGCAAAACCTCCTTCGTGGTGGCTATGACTGTCTATAAAACCGGGCGACAGTACATACCCTTTACCATCAATAACCTCTTCCCCTTTTAATGCGTTGAGATCGCCTATATCTTTTATACGATCATCTACAATACGCACCGAAGCTTTTTGCAGGCGCTCTGTGCCATCAATCAATTGAATATTACTGATAAGCTGAGTTTGCGGTAACGTAAAAGGTTTCCCTTCCAAAATGCTTTTCGCAATACGTTTGGCTACTCCGTTTGCTGAATTGTCAAGCACAATAAGAACCTGTTTTGTTGCGGTATAGCGATCTATGTAGGTAGCGAATGCTGCCCAACCTCCGGAGTGTTGATATTCGCCAGGTGTTTCTTCCAGAAACCACCCAAAGCCATAGTTTGTAGGTTTGCCACTACTGAGCACTCCGCTTGTAACGGCATCTTTAAATGTAGCTTGTTTTACCAGCTTATTGGTATATAATGCCTGGTCCCATTTGTATAAATCTTCAACCGACGAATAAATATTGCCATCGCCAACAATACCATCCAACCATAACAAATCATCAGCCACAGGTTTGCCGCCTGCATAATGAAAACCAAATACCCGTGATGCCGGATAGCTTTTCATGGTAAGGTTATAGATGTACGTATTTGTAAGTTTTAACGGCTGCACAATTCTTCTGTTAAAAAAAACATCGCATGCAACACCCGACACTTCTGCAATAACAGAAGCCAGCGTGGTGTAATTGGTGTTACAGTAAGCGAACTTTCGACCAGGATTGAATACTAATGCACGTTTCTTTTGCGCCAGTAATTCCAGCATAGATGCATTGGTTAAGGTATCCAGCAGGCTTCTGTTATTACCGGCTATATCAAAATATTCGGGTAACCCCGAAGTGTGATTCATTAGTTGCCTGATTGTAATTTGCGCATACGGAAAAGAAGGAAGATATTTTTGTACTATATCATCATACTGCAACTTTCCTTCTTCCTTCAGCATCATAATCATCATGGCGAAAAATTGTTTGGAAACAGATGCCAGGTTAAATGCCGAAGATGTAGTTAGCGGTTTGCTATTAATATCCGCAATACCAAATGCTTTTTTATACAGCACCTTTCCTTTTTCTGCTACAAGTATGGTACCATTAAAAAGCTGTTGCTCATATAAAACGGTTAATGCCGAATCTAACGTTGGTATTGTAGCGGCCCATTGGGCAAGGCATAGCAATGGCATAATTAAAATCTGCAAAAGTAGTATCTTCTTCATGCAATTAGTTTGAACAATAAAGCAAATAGAACAACGGGTTCACATAGCAATAAAACTAAGCAATAAAAACAATTGCCAGACACCTATTGTTTGAAAGCATTTTTTAAAAGCTGTTACAATATAGCGGAATAACATTTACTTTTATTGATACAGATATAGTAATCATGGATAAAGCAATTATTATTACTAATGGACTTTTAGCAAGTGACGACGCCAAAACAGCGCATGGCCTTATACGCGAAAGCAGGCGGTTTGAAATAACAGGTATAATAGATCACTTACATGCGGGTAAAGACGCAGGTGAAGTACTGGATAATAAACATCGTAACATACCGGTTTTTGCCAGTATAGAAGAGGCTATGCAAACCAATCCGGCATATTGCATTGTGGGCGTGGCTACCGTGGGAGGAATATTTCCAGGAGATTTATTAGAGCAGGTAAAGACTGCTATACGTTACAAATTATCTATAGTAAACGGACTGCATGATCATTTGAATGATCATACAGCCATAAAAAAACTGGCGGAAGAAAATAAAGTAGCTTTAATTGATATCCGGCTTCCTAAAAAAAGAAAAGACCTGCATTTCTGGAGTGGAAAAATACGTTCAATGTCTACGCCGGTAGTAGCCGTTATTGGCACAGACTGTGCATTGGGCAAAAGAACTACAACGCGTTTTGTGATGAATGAATGTAACAATGCCGCCATACACGCGCAAATGATTTATACCGGGCAAACAGGCTGGCTGCAGGGCGGCAAATACGGCTTTATACTCGATAGTACGTTAAACGATTTTGTTTCTGGAGAACTGGAACATGCCATACTGTGTTGCAACGAAGAAACCAATCCCGACATTATTTTTATAGAAGGTCAATCTGCATTACGTAATCCAAGTGGCCCCTGCGGATCAGAAATGCTGGTTTCAGGTAATGCGAAACACGTTATTATGGTACATGCACCTAAACGAAAATATTATGAACATACTCCCGCATGGGGAGCCATTCATTCCATAGAATCTGAAATAGCCCTGGTAGCACATATGGGTTCAGTTGTAATAGCGATAGCCCTCAATACAGAAGATTGCACGCGAGAAGAAGCCTTTGCATTGCAGGCTGAATATGAAAGCAGAACAGGGTTGCCCGTACTGTTACCGCTGCAGGAAGGTTGCGGCAAAATAATACCTGTCGTAAAAAAATTGTTAGCTGCATCAAAATCCCTAAGCCAATGAAGATAAAATCTGTAAAGGCCCACAGAAAAAATCTTGCATTACAAAAACCTTACACTATTGCAAGCGAAACGATTGCCGATGTAGAGAACATTTTTTTTGAAGTGACACTTGAAAATGGCATTACAGGCATGGGCGCCACTAATCCATCGCCAGAGGTAGTAGGCGAAACAACTTTGCAAACATGGCATAACCTGCAATCTGATTTTGTTCAATCCCTACCGGGAAGGGATATACGCCACTTTCTGCCACTCATTGACGAATGCTGCAAAGAGTTTCCACATCTACCTGGCACTATGGCTTGCATTGATATTGCGCTGCATGATGCATTTTGTCAATGGTTAGGTGTGCCTGTGGTAACCTTCTATGGAAAGAAACATCATAAAATGCTCACCTCTGTTACTATAGGTATAAAAGATGTAGCTGCTACACTTGAAGAAGCGATGGAGTATCACGCGCAGGGTTTTAAAATATTAAAAGTAAAAACCGGGCTTCATCCACAACAGGACGCGGAACGCGTTATTAAACTGCGGGAGAAATTCGGAAGTCATTTTATAATCCGCGTTGATGCGAATACCGGTTACACATTAGCGCAACTGATACAGTTTATAGAAACTACAAAAAAGGCGGGCATTGAATTAATAGAACAGCCTTTGTTACCTGCAGATGACAATGCACTACTTCAATTGCCCGAAGCTACCCGCAGGATGATCGCGGCAGATGAATCATTGGTAAATATTGAAGATGCACTGTCTATTGCAAGAGACAACCGTTACGGCATATTTAATATTAAGCTGATGAAGTGCGGTGGTATTGCCGCTGCAATGAAGATGGCTACTATAGCTCAGCCAGCAGCAATAGATTTGTTTTGGGGATGTAACGACGAAAGTATGATAAGCATTACCGCGGCATTACATGCGGCATTTGCCTGCACTCACACTAAATACCTGGATCTCGATGGCAGTTTTGACCTTGCAGAAGATATTGTAACCGGAGGCTTTATACTAAAGGATGGTTATTTATATTGTAATGAAAAGCCGGGGCTGGGGTTGATAAGATTATAAACGAAGTTTGTTAAATCAACATCACCTTTTCAATGTCGTTGACTTAAGAGATTTTTTTATCTTCATCTGATTAGATAAATTGTTGGTTGCCTTAAGCCGGTCCCGCCAACTGGCGGGATATCCGAAACGCCACTGCTTTTTGCTTAGAGAAGACCGGTCAGTTTCATTTCGCTGCTCAACAATTCCCTTACTCAGCTATAGTACAAAACTCACGCGAAAAAGGTGGCTTATTCGGATACTGGTGTGAGTGCGAAGATAACCGGTAAGCCACTACTTCAGTTTACTTTTCATTTTGAAACATTGGATCTCTTCTCTACCTTTCAGCATAACTTAACGCCATGCATAAACGATTTGCTTATTTTTTAAGCCTGCTTTTTTTAATACAAAGCTGCAATGCACCCAGGTCTGAGCCTGATGTGTACAGTGGCTGGGCACAGGCGCACGGAAATGCTGATGGCAATAAATATTCATCCCTTACTCAAATTGATACATCAAACGTTACGCAATTGGAAGTTGCATGGGAATTTCATACCGGAGACGCGGATACAGCAGCGCATTCACAAATTCAATGCAACCCAATAATTGTAAACGGTATATTATATGCTACTTCACCTTTGCTGAAGGTTTTTGCATTAGATGCATCTACGGGAAAACAGCAATGGGTTTATTCTCCTTTCGATGCTATTGCAGGAGAGAAACCGGTAAATTTTAATCTTAATAATAACCGGGGTGTTACTTACTGGACGGATGGGAAAGATGATGAACGCATTTTTTACACGGCAGGATCATCGCTGCATTGCATTAATGCCCGGACAGGGAAATTAGTTTCCACTTTTGGTGCAGCAGGAAAGGTTGATCTGCATGAAGGGCTTGAAATGGAAAACATAAAAGACCTGTTTATTACATCTACTTCCGCTCCATCGGTTTATAAAGATCTGTTGCTTACAGGCACACGTGTATCAGAAGGAATGGATGCTGCACCTGGAGACATCAGGGCTTTTGATACAAGGACCGGAAAGCTGGTTTGGTCGTTCCATACTATTCCTCACTCCGGAGAGCCTGGTCATGAAACATGGGATAATCCTGATGCATGGAAAACAACCGGCGGAGCGAATAGCTGGATGGGAATGACAATTGATCATAAAAGAGGTATCGCATATGTACCTACCGGTTCGGCTTCCATGGATTTTTACGGTGGCAAAAGAACGGGATCTAATCTGTATGCAGATTGTCTTTTAGCATTGGATGCCGCTACAGGAAAACGCCTTTGGCACTTCCAGTATATTCATCACGACACATGGGATTGGGACCCTTCCAGCGCACCGGTGTTACTAACGGTAAAGCATAATGGGGAAAATATTGACGCCGTAGCGCAATCAACCAAAACAGGATTTGTATTTTTATTTGACCGTGAAAATGGTACTCCATTATTCCCGGTAACAGAAACACCGGTTGATACAACTACAGATCTTATTGGAGAAAAAATATGGCCCACTCAACCTATACCACAAAAACCTGCGCCTTTTGTACGACAAACTTTTACAGAAAAAGACCTCAACCCTTATCTTTCCAAAGAAGAATATGAAGAGGTCAAAAAGCAATTGAGCGGCTGGAATGCCGGTAAGATGTTTATGCCACAATCAAAAAAAGGAACTATCATTTTTCCGGGATTTGATGGTGGTGGAGAATGGGG
>JBGALP010000067.1:0-21327 GCA_044223805.1 Agriterribacter sp. | reverse complement strand
TTCAATGAAACCGGCAACGCGCTAAAATCTTTTTATGATGGCGCTTTCAGGATCGCCATTGAAACACAAACCAATATTAAGCCTGTACTGTTTCTGGATGCGTACGACAGGATGCCCTATGGAAGGCTGTTTACACTTAACCCAGGCAAAAGCAGGGCGGTATTTTTAGAAGAAATAAATGTGGAAGGGTTAACTATAAACGATCTTGAAATGCTGAAGGGGAAAGTATATGCAATGATGGAAGATAAATTAAAAGCGTATCATGCGAGCTGGATTAAACAACCGTAACATCTTCAATATTTATTGTTGGGCAGTTATAAAGTTTTGTACCGCCAGTTCATAGCCGTTCATGCCTAAACCCGCAATAGTTCCTTTGCTTTTGGCAGATACATGCGACATCTTTCTGAAATCTTCTCTTGCGTGAACATTGGAAATATGTACCTCAATAACCGGGGTTTTAATTGCAGCAATAGCATCACCAATGGCAACCGACGTGTGTGTATATCCGCCGGGGTTTATTATAATACCATCACATTCAAAACCCACACGTTGCAGTTCATTTATCAGTTCACCCTCCACATTACTTTGATAATAAGAGAAGCTGATTGCCGGATATTTTTTTTGCAAAAGAACATAAAACTCCTCAAAAGATTGATTACCGTAAATGCCCGGCTCTCTTTTACCCAGCAGGTTTAAATTAGGTCCATTAATGATGGCTATTTTCATAACAATATGTTGAACTGATTTACCGACTATCAGGATTTCATCATCGCGATAAAATCATCAAACAGGTAACGGCTGTCATGCGGGCCGGGTGTTGATTCAGGATGGTATTGTACCGAAAAGGCTTTCTTGCCTTTTAGTCTTATGCCTTCTATAGAATCGTCATTCAGGTTTACATGTGTTATTTCTACCTTATCAGATTTCTTTACAGCTTACGCATCAACACCAAATCCATGATTTTGCGTGGTGATTTCACTGCGACACGTAACCAGGTTTTTTACAGGGTGGTTTAGTCCACGATGCCCGTGATGCATTTTAAAAGTAGGGATGTCATTAGCCAGGGCTAAAAGTTGATGACCAAGACAAATACCAAATAAAGGCTTGTCTTTAGCCAGTATTTCTTTTACCGTTTTAACAGCATAATCCATTGGGGCAGGATCCCCTGGTCCGTTGGAAATAAAATATCCATGTGGTTGAAAATCCTCTGTTTGTTTCAAAGGTGTTTTAGCGGGGTATACTCTTATATATGCTCCTCTTTCAGCAAGTGAGGTAAGAATATTCTTTTTTACACCAAAATCATATACGGCTATGCGGATAGGCGAATGTGCATTACCTACTTCATATACTTCTTTTGTGGAAACACTCGATGCCAGCTCCAGTCCGTCCATGGAAGGTACTGCATCAAGCTTCGATTTTAATGCGTTGATGTCTGTAGTCTCCGAAGATATAATACAGTTCATAGCCCCACTGGTACGTATATGCGCTACCAGGGCTCTTGTGTCTATACCATGAATAGCTACAATGTTCTGCGATTCCAGGTATTGCTGTAGTGAATTGTCTGCCTGCAACCTGCTGTATTTTTCTTCGAGGTTACGGGCAATCAAACCTCTTATTTTTACAGAACTGCTTTCCACATCTGCAGCCTTTACGCCATAGTTACCAATGTGGGCGGCGTTCATTACAATCACTTGTCCATAATAACTGGGGTCTGTAAACACTTCCTGGTAACCCGTCATGCCTGTATTAAAACAAATTTCACCTGTAGTGGTACCGATTTTTCCAAAAGCTTTTCCCTCAAAAACGTTTCCGTCTGCTAAAAGAAGTACTGCTGTTGCTGTAGAAGATGCTGCCATTAAATAGTAAAATTTTGCAAAGAAAATAAATAACTATGGTTTCCAATTAACTAATTCTGCACACTTTTTAAAAATCACAAAAAAAGCAGGATCAACGCTGACCCTGCTTATTATTTAAAGTAATGTTCATTATTATTACTCCGCTTTCGGCTCCTGGTCAGCCTGAGGAGTTTCTGCCGCTTTTACTTCTTCAGTAGCTGCCGCTTCGGTTCCTTCTGCTTTCTTTTTAGCGCCACCTGCACGACGTGTTCTCTTCGACGTGGTAGTTGCCGCTTTTTCAGTACCCTTGCCGTAAATCTCGTTAAAATCAACGAGTTCGATCAGCGCTGTTTCTGCGTTATCACCTACACGTTTTCCTAATTTGATAATGCGTGTGTAACCACCTGGACGACCAGCGATTTTTGGTGCAATTACAGTAAACAGTTCTTTCACCGCTTCCTTGTTTTGAAGGTGGCTGAATACCAGGCGATGATTGTGACTGATCTGCTCTTTGCTTTCGTTGGCTTTCGTTTTAGTGATCAGCGGCTCAATATAAACTCTGAGCGCTTTTGCTTTTGCCAAAGTAGTAACGATACGTTTGTTAACCAACAATGCATTGGCTAAGTTCATCAACAGGGCTTTTCTGTGGGAAGCCGTTCTGCTGAGGTTGTTGATTTTGTCTCCGTGACGCATGACATTTTAAATTTGAGATTTGAGATTTGAGATTTAATATCTCTACTTCAAACCGGATTATTAATACCTGTTGTACCGTGTCAAGGAGTTACAACCGGCTCTGCGCTTGTGCAACAGATTATGTATAGATTTTTCTACTGCTTTCTTACTACTGCCCTCTGCTATTCTTAGAATTCGTCTTTATCTAATCCTAACTTCTGAAGATCCATTCCAAAGTGCAGCGCTCTTTCGCCTAACACCTGCTCAATTTCAGCCAGTGATTTCTGACCAAAGTTGCGGAATTTCATCAGGTCTTCCTGTTCGTATTGTACCAACTCACTTAAGCTGTTGATTTTTGCAGCTTTCAAGCAGTTAAATGCACGAACGCTTAAATCAAGATCTTCCAATGGCGTTTTCAGTACTTTACGCAATTGCAATACCTGCTCATCAACCACGTCATCTTTCTTCTCTTCTTTGCTGTCGAAAGTAATGTTTTCGTCAGTAATGATCATCAGGTGCTGAATCAAAATACGTGAAGCCTGTTTAACTGCTTCTTCAGGATGAATAGTACCGTCGGTAGTTACATCCATCAACAGTTTTTCGTAGTCAGTTCTTTGTTCAACACGGAAGTTTTCAATCCCGTATTTTACATTTTTGATTGGAGTGAAGATGGCATCAGTAGGAATATATCCGAATGGTGCGTCTTTCACTTTATTATCTTCAGAAGGAACATATCCACGTCCTTTTCCGATAGTGATTTCAATATTCAATTTTGAAGAAGGATCCAGCGTGCAGATCAGCAAATCAGGATTCATGATCTGGAAAGAAGCTGTTGCTTCACCAATATTTGCTGCAGTAAATTCGCTCTTACCTTTAATAGAAAGTGTGAGTTTTTCCTGGTTAATATCTGTATCAAGAATTTTTTTGAAACGAACCTGTTTCAGGTTGAGAATAATTTCAGTAACGTCTTCAGTAACGCCTTTGAGTGTAGCGAACTCATGCTCTGCTCCTTCTATAAAAATCCCAATGATCGCATATCCTTCCAGTGAATTCAATAAAACCCTGCGAAGAGAGTTACCGATGGTAACACCATATCCCGGCTCTAACGGGCGAAATTCAAAAGATGCTTCAAACTCATTTGCTTTTTGAAGAATGATCTTGTCCGGCTTTTGGAAATTTAAAATGGCCATATTTAAATTTCAGTTTTAAGTTTTTATATCGCCTGAGGCGACATACATTAATAATTGAAACAACTATTTTCAACTCCGTACGTTACGGAGCCAATACTTATTATTTAGAGTACAACTCCACAATAAGCTGTTCCTTGATATTTTCAGGAACGCTTTCTCTTTCAGGATAAGCGATGAATGTACCGGTAAGTTCAGCTTCATTCCAATCCAACCAGTTGAATTTTGGATTTTTACCCCGAACCTGGCTGGTTACAGATGTATTGCCAGCACTCTTTTCTTTAAGGCTGATCTGATCGCCTGCTTTTAATTTAAAGAAGGAATATTCACCACATCGCCGTTTACTGTTACATTTTTATTTGCAACCAACTGTCTTGCGGCAGGGCGGGAAGGCGCAATACCTAAACGATATACCGTATTATCCAATCTTGATTCCAGTAATTTGATGAGGTTTTCACCTGTAACACCACCAAGACGTGATGCTTCTTCAAATGTTTTACGGAACTGGCGCTCTAATAAACCGTAAGTATATTTTGCTTTTTGTTTTTCTTTTAACTGAAGCGCATATTCTCCGGGAGCTTTACGTTTTTTTGATGGTCCATGCTGACCAGGAGGGAAACTGTTTTTGGTAAGATACTTACCATTGCCAAGAATTGGTTCCCCGAAAATGCGGGAAATTCTTGTTTTGGGGCCTGTGTAACGTGCCATAATTATATTGTTTGATTTTTTAATTAAAGATGCACGATCATTAAAAATCTAAAATCAATCGTACACCCGCTTTTATTTATGATTTGAAATTTATGACTTGAGATTTAAAATCAGCCAATCATAAATCAACAATCAGCAATTTGATTATACTCTTCTCTTCTTTGGAGGGCGACATCCGTTATGAGGTAAAGGCGTTACGTCTTTAATCATATTCACTTCAATTCCGCTGTTTGCTATAGCGCGGATTGCACCTTCACGACCAGCACCAGGACCTTTAACAAATACATCCACTCTTTTCAACCCTGCTTCTAATGCTACACGTGCAGCATCAGCGGCGGCCATCTGCGCTGCATAAGGAGTGTTCTTTTTAGAACCTTTAAAACCCATTTTACCTGCGCTGCTCCAACTGATTACTTGTCCGTTTTTGTTGGTAAGACTCACAATAAGATTGTTGAAACTTGCGGTAACATGTGCATCACCATAAGAGTCAACTTTTACAATTCTTTTTTTAGCAGCAGCTTTTGCGCTGTTTTGTTGTGCTTTGGCCATAATAACCTGAGGTAGTCTTTAAAATATTACAAACATTTGCCCCTCCCCGGGAAGTAAACCGGATCCGGCGGCAATAAATTTATTTATTACTTCTTGGTTGCTTTTTTCTTGCCGGCTACAGTCTTACGTTTACCCTTACGTGTACGTGAGTTTGTACGGGTACGCTGACCACGAAGCGGTAATCCTTTACGATGGCGCAAACCACGGTAACAGGCTATATCCAATAAACGCTTAATGCTCATTTGCACTTCAGAACGTAATTGACCTTCTACCTTAAATTCGTTGGTGATGATGTTACGGATGGCGTTCAGCTCATCGTCATTCCACTGGTTCACTTTCTTATCGAAGTTTATACCAGCCTTGCCCAAAATATATTGAGCATTAGAACGGCCAATACCGTAAATATAGGTCAAGCCTATTTCTCCTCTTTTGTTCTTAGGTAAATCAACACCGGCAATACGAGCCATATTTAAAATTTATAGTTTGATGTTTGTTGTTTACAGTTTGCTGCTTATAGTTTAGCGTTATGTGAAACCCAAAACTATAAACCCTAAACATGCTTATCCTTGTCTCTGCTTAAAGCGTGGATTCTTTTTATTGATTACAAACAATACACCTTTCCTTCTCACGATTTTGCAATCTGCACTACGCTTTTTAATGGATGCTCTTACTCTCATTTTATTGAGTTTTATGTGTAAATATTACTTATATCTAAAAATTATTCTTCCCCTGCTTAAATCGTATGGACTCATTTCAACCCCTACTTTATCACCCGGCAAAATACGTATGTAGTGCATTCTCATTTTCCCGGAGATGGTGGCCAATATTTCGTGGCCATTTTCTAGTTTCACCTTGAACATCGCATTGGACAAGGCTTCCAAAATTATTCCATCCTGTTTAATAAGTGTTTGTTTCGCCATACCGTTTTTGGGTGCGCAAAGATACGATTATATTGTTGATTAATTGCAAAAAAGAGCAAACTTTCTCCAAATGGGAGAAAATATACAAAATTCCGCTTATGCGAGGCGCAAAGTTAAGCCAATTCCAGGTGAAAATTGGTCATTGCGTGATAATGATTTTGTAATTGGTGCAGGTAGAGCTCTCCATCAAGGTCGCGGTGCTCATCACGGTATATCAGGTGGATACGTTTATAATTAGCCGGATCAGGGAACTGGAGAATAAAGGGACCTTTAACATAGGCTGTTCCGTTTCCTTTAATAAGGGGGTCGGTTGAAAGCACAAAGCCCAGTTTATCAAGGCTGTCAATCGAAAATGGCACGGGTCCAAGGTCATCTGTATCATACCAGAATTCCTGGTCGCCATGCGAAACCAGTGCTTTTTTGTCCTCCCGGTCTACCTGGAGTACTTCGCCAATATTGGTTACGTCTTCAAATCTGGCGCTTACTATATCGCCTGTTTTAACTTCATTAATTTTTAACATGACAAGATTGGTTTAATGTACTGGTAAAGTAAGAAAATATTCGCAATAAGCACGTTACGGAACCTTAAAAAACCGGGGGCTTGCGCGCAATTACACGCTCTTAAAAAAACTTAACGGCTGGTAGGACAAGAAAAATTAAATTGTCTCCTTATCTTTTGAACAAAATACCACTTACATGCTGTTTGGATTGATCCTTTTGCTGCTGCTGTTGATTGTTTATTTGTTTATAAGGCAACCTTCGTTCGGCAATCCCCCCACCGGACAGCGGCTGGAAAGAATAAGGAAGTCTCCTAATTACAAAAATGAAAGCTTTCAGAATTTATCGGAAACATCCATGATGATTGAAGGAGTGAACATGTGGAAAATAGTAAAAGAAATGTATTTCAAAAAACATGAAAACGTAAGACCGGATCACCAGATTCCATACATAAAAAAATCATTTAACATAATTGGAGGAGTACAACCTGAGATCACCTGGTTTGGGCATTCATCGTACCTGCTGCAGATTAGTGATGTTAACATATTGGTTGATCCCGTTTTCAGCGAAAGAGCCTCTCCTGTATCGTATGTCGGCTCAAAGGCATTTGGCGGCAGTAATGTGTTTGGGGTAGAAGATCTTCCGCCGATTGATATTGTACTCATATCTCATGATCACTACGACCATTTAGACTACAATGTAATCAGGCAATTAAAAAATCGTGTTCCGGTTTTTATTATGCCACATGGTGTAGGTTCACACCTGGAGTATTGGGGTGTTGATCCTAAAAAAATAAAGGAACTGGATTGGTGGGAAAAATTCATATCTGCCAGGGGACTTGAATTTATTGCCACGCCGGCAAGGCATTTTTCAGGTAGAAGTTTTAAACGCAACAAAACATTATGGGCATCTTATGTATTAAGAACAGGCAAATATACCCTATTTCTTGGCGGCGATTCCGGTTACGATACTCACTTTAAAACCATTGGTGAAAAATATGGACCTTTTGACATGGCGATACTGGAAAATGGGCAATACAATAAAATGTGGCCAAATATTCACATGTTCCCTGAAGAGACCGTTCAGGCAGCCGTTGATCTTAAAGCAAAAATTTTGTTACCGGTGCATTGGAGTAAATACTCACTATCCATACATCCATGGAACGAGCCGATTGAAAGAGCGATAAAAAAAGCAGCAGATCTGCATGTAAAAGTTATTACCCCAATGATAGGAGAAACGATTACCATTCAGCCTGCCATTGAAACAAAATACTGGTGGAGATGATAATCGGTCTGACGGCTGTCGCCGTGCCGACCCCAAATACTATGGTCTGACCTTCCGGTGCCGACCCTCTATCCAATTAAAGCATCGTATAATACCTCTACCGGATGCAGCGCCTTTTTAGAAGCTCCATCTTTTATCTGGTGCCTGCAACTGGTGCCAGGTGCAGCAATAATCACATCATCACTTTGTTTGCGCACGGCAGGCAACAATACTAACTCGGCTATCTTCATAGATAAATCGTAGTGTTCTTTTTCATATCCAAAAGAACCTGCCATGCCACAACAACCAGATGGTATAGTTTGCACAGAATAATTTTGAGGAAGCGACATTATTTTTACGGACGATGCGACAGACGATAATGCCTTTTGTTGACAATGACCATGTAACACAATCTTTTTCTGATTGCTGGTAAACATGGCGGCGGTAATATTTCCTTTGTCAATCTCGCGGCTTAAAAATTCTTCTATAGTAAAAGTAAATTTCGCCAGTTTTTTCGCTGTATCTAGCAGATCATCATCTGCCAGGTCAATATATTCATCCCGGAAGGTAAGTATGGCTGATGGCTCTATGCCGATCATAGGCGTTTCTTCTGTTATGAGCGGAGCCAGCATACGTATGTTTTTCTGTACGATTACTTTTGCTTTCCTTAATAATCCCTTACTCAACCACGATCTTCCACTTTCAATATGTTCAGGAATGACAATAGTATACCCCAATTTCTCCAATAACAGAATGCCTTTTTTACCGGCTTCCACATCGTTATAATTGGTAAACTCATCGCAGAAAAGATATACTTTTTTAGCACCATTCTGTGATCTGGTGCGTGAGTGCTTATTAAACCAGTTTTTTAATGTTGTACTATCCAACGTTGGCATTGACCGGCCAGCCGCAAATCCCGTCATCCCTTTTATAACACCGCTGGTGAATTTATTTGTCATGAAAAAATTATAGATACCCGGCACCAATGCCCCCAGCTTTGCGAAATTGGTAAAGTTGGCAATCATTGTACTGCGGATAGGTACGCCATTTTCATCATAGTACTGCTGCAGAAATTCAGCTTTTAATTTCGCTACATCTACGTTCGATGGACATTCTGATTTACAACCTTTGCAACTGAGGCAAAGATCCATCACCTCTTTAATTTCTTTATGATTAAACCGGTTCGCTTTATCGGAATGGGTTAGAAATTCTCTGAGAATATTCGCTCTTGCTCTTGTAGTATCCTTTTCATTTCGGGTAGCCATATATGAAGGGCACATAGTGCCGCCAGACATATGCGTTTTGCGGCAATCGCCCGAACCATTGCACTGTTCCGCATGTTGCAGCACATTTTGATTGTAATATCTGAAAACCGTTTTGAATTGAGGTGTTTGCTGCCCTAGCGTGTAACGCAGCATACTGTTCATGGAAGGAGTATCTACAATTTTATTGGGATTGAAAATATTAGCAGGATCCCATGTTTTTTTTATGTCTTTTAAAAGCTGGTAATTTTTTTCGCCTACCATCTGCCTGATAAATTCACCTCGTAATCTACCATCACCATGTTCCCCACTTAACGAGCCATTGTACTTTTTTACCAGTGTCGCGATTTCTTCAGCAATGCTTCGGAACAGTTGATTCCCTTCTTCTGTTTTTAAATTAATAATAGGACGAAGATGGATCTCCCCGCTTCCTGCATGAGCATAGTGAACTGAATACAATCCATATTGTTTCAGAATGGCATTAAAGTCGCGGATAAAAGCCGGCAGATCATTTACGTCTACCGCAGTATCTTCAATCACGGGCACTGCTTTAGCATCACCGGGCAGATTGCTCAGCAACCCTAAGCCTGCTTTTCTTAACGACCATATTTTTTTTGTATCCTCACCAAACAATAACGGAAAATGATATCCTAAACCGGCTGCACGCATTTCCGTTTCTACCTTTGCTGCTACTTCCACCACTTCTTCTCTTGTATCCCGTAAAAATTCAATAACCAATATAGCGCCGGGGTCACCCTGTACAAAAAACCTGTTCTTCCGTTGCTCAATATTATCCTTGGTACATTCTAAAATATAATGATCAATCAGTTCACTGGCTGAAGGATTATATTTTAACCCGATCAGATTTGCCCGAAGCGATTCATCAATGCTATTAAAATGCACACACAACAACCCGGACTCTTTGGGTGGAAGTGGAACAACATTTAATTTTATTTCGGTAATAAAAGCTAGTGTGCCTTCAGAACCTGCAATCAGTTTACAAAAATTAAAATCGGTTTCGCCTGCAGTAAATGGCGCGGTATCCAGCAACACATCAACCGCATATCCTGTATTTCTTCTCTCAATAGATTTTTTGGGGAACTCTTTGCGTATTTCTGTTTGATTGCCGTAGTTACTCAACATGCTACGTATGCTCCTGTATATAGTTCCTTCCAGCGTAGCTTCTTCACATTTTGCATGAAAGCTTTCTAAATCCAAGGCTTTAAACACCGCTTCAGATCCATCACTCAATAATGCTTTTACTTCGAGCAAGTGCTCTCTCGTGCTTCTGTATACCACAGAATTGGAGCCGCAGGAGTTATTACCCACCATTCCACCCATCATGGCGCGGTTAGCGGTTGACGTTTCAGGACCAAATAATAAACCATGCGGCTTAAGAAACATATTCAGCTCGTCTCTTATTACGCCTGGCTGCACCCGAACCCATTTTTCTTCTTTATTGAATTCAATGATTTGTGTAAAATATTTAGACACGTCCACTATAATGCCGCTGCCCACCACCTGCCCTGCAAGTGAAGTACCAGCAGTTCTTGGTATGAGGGATGTTTTTTGTTGATTGGCAAAAGCAATCAACTTTTTTATGTCATCAACCGATTTTGGTAAAGCCACAGCCAGCGGCATTTCGCGATAGGCAGACGCGTCAGTAGCATACAATGTCCTTATAACGTCATCTGTATAAAATTCGCCTTCCAGTTCCGCTCCGAGTGCTTGTAATGTAGTTATCATGATATATTGCAGGGATGCTGAGCTTACCCAGCTTTTTAGCAGCGCAAATTTACGGCTAATTTTAAAGCGATCATTCACATCTTCGCCAATCGCCAGGAGGCGATAACAGAAAGCTGCGAAGCGCGGACGCTTAGCATAGCAAAGCTGCTGTACGAAGTTCCCGACTTAGTGCTCCCTGTGTTCTTCTGAGACTGCGTCTCAGCCTTACATATTACTATGATAGTACATGAGCTCAATCGTGTTGGAAGGCAATGTTTTTTTATTCCAGTGTGCGTGAACGGAAAGTGCTGTACCCAGCGAAGTAGCCTGTGCAACGGAAGCTGCATATACTTCAATATCAGGGAAAGCATCTGCCAGCATGTGCATGAAGACAGGGTTTTTACCAAAACCTCCATCAACAAATATGCGTTTCACCTCAGTACCGGTAAGCACCAGTTGGGTTGCGCTTATCTGCCTGTTGATAATATCAGCGATGAGGCGGTGGTATGCTTCTTCGTATGTTTTAAAACCATTTAAATCACGTGCAGGAAAAGCAGTAATACTGTTGGCAGATGGTGCTTTTAACGGTTGGTTTACTTCTTTAAACGATGATATAATCTGTGGATCAAACTTTACTGTAGTATAATAATTCGCCGGTTTATTAAAATGTGCCGCCAATCTTTTAACCTGTTGTTCATGTTCGTACCCTGCAAATAACCGCGATGCTTTTACAGGCTGTCCTTTATAGGTCATATACGATAAACAATCCTGCTCCAGCTCTTCTACGGTAAGAGGGGAGTTATTAAATGGATTTAGGCTTATACACCATGTACCCGTTGATAATAAAATGAAAGGTTCTTTAAAATTGATGAGGTAAGGAATGAGCGCGGCTGAACTATCGTGCAATCCAACCCCCATCTTCATTTTTTTACCCTGCACCGGTACTTCTATAATATCATCCGACGGAAATATCGGCGCGAATTTATCAATTAGTCCTTCACGGTAAACCCATTCGTGATAGCTATTCTGCGGAAAATTCCATAACATGGTATGGCTACCGATGCTTGTAATATCGGTACATGGTTTACGCGCCAGTAAAAAACTGATGTATTGCGGAAGGTGAAGCGAATACTCAATATTATCAAAAGCAGCTTTATTTTCCTTCATGATGCGGAACAATTGCATACCTGAATTCAAACTCCCCAACACGGGAGATGCAGTATGCATACAAACGGTTATTACACCACCATATTTAGTATAAATCTCTTTTTGTAAAACTTCAGGATATGGTTTTAAATAATTGTACAACGGAGTAACCGGTTTGCCGGACTTGCCTACATGCACAAAACTGGCACCATACGCGGTAAAATTAACAGCAACAATATTAAACTCCTTTAACCCCAGCAAAGTATTAAAAGATTGCAGCACCCAATCTGTAAGGGCATTTACATCTTCACAAACATCGCCGTCCTCATCTTTTGTTTCAACAAGGTTGGTGCTTTGTTCATATACAATCTCATAATCTTCGTTAAAAAGGAAAACTTTTTTATTGGTTTTTCCAATATCGTATATGGCTATTACGGGGATTGAGTTGCTCACTGAAATGGTTGATTTGAGATTTGAAATTTGAAATTGCTTTGAGCGATCAGCTATCAGTAATCAGCATAATGATTTTCTTGTGTTCTGCCTGCTTACTCCTGCCTCTTATCCGTTACTAGTTTTCTTACAACCCGGTAGCTATTACTTTACTGCCCCTGTTCTTTATCAATTTCTCTCTTACTTTTTCTTTCCTGAACAATGCCACAGGATCAAGCGCTCCGCCAGACTGCAATCTTGCTTCTGCGGCCAATGCCCGTACATCTGTGCGGAAAGTGCCCTGCAATATTTCCTGCGCCTGCACTACGTCATTGTTTTGCTGAGCTTCATTCAACGCTTTTCTGTCGGTTAATAACGCATGCGTATAAGCGAGCATTATCGCTTCAACCGATTGCAATAAATCTTCCAACGGATCTTTTACATTGTGCGATGCGTCAATCATCCAACCCATGTCTGTTACATGATCCATGCCTTTGGCATTCATACCTTCTACCAATTCATTAAAAATAAGATAGAGCTGGTATGGTTTTATGCTGCCGGTGGTAAGATCATCATCTCCATATTTGGAATCATTAAAATGAAATCCACCTAATTTGCCTTCCATTAACAACAAGGCTACAATCTGTTCAATATTGGCATTTGGCAAGTGATGCCCAAGATCAACCAGTGTGTATGCTTTCGGACCCAACTTACTGACGTATAGATAAGATTGTCCCCAATCTCCAACGGTAGTGGAGTAAAAATTAGGTTCGAAGGCTTTGTATTCCACAAATATTTTCCACTCTTCGGGGAGATGTTTGTATATATCCTGCAAGCCGCTTAAGGTATGTTGAAATGCTTCACGGAAATTTAATTGACCAGGAAAACAGGATCCATCAGACAACCAAACAGTTAAAGAAGTTGATCCTAATTCAATACCATAATTAATCACTTCTATATTATGATCAATGGCTTGCTGACGTACTGCTTTGTTTACGTTTTGAAGCGATCCGAATTTATACGTATGCTCCTGCCCGGGTTGATCCTGGAATGTGTTAGAGTTCATGGCATCAAAACGGAGACCGTTCTGTGCTGCCAATGCTTTTATATGGCTTGCGTTTTCAGGAATATCCCAGGGTATGTGTAATGATATTGCACCGCTCGACTGATTGAGTTTATGCAGGAGCCCGATATCCTCTATTTTTTCTTCCAGACTTCTCGGCTCACCGCCTCCGGCAAAACGCCCGAAACGTGTACCGCCAGTGCCTAATGCCCAACTGGGTATAGCCACCTGGAAATCTTTCAACCGCTGAATAATGCTATCCGCGTTTGTATAGTTGAAGTAACAAAATCGAACTGCGGCGATGTTCGGACGTAGAACTCATTATGATTGTCAATCGCGTATTTCTCTAATTGCATAACACAATTTTTATGGCATGTAAAAAACTTCTTTTAAGGGAATACTAACCGGAGAAGCATCAGGATTAGTATCCATAATATCTTTCATATAGCTCCACCAGCGTTGCATAACAGGATGTTTTGGTAGAGTCATCCATAGCAAGCTTGTTGTTTACTTTCAGGTACCCGAACAATTGATTGGTTTGCTCATCAAGAAAAATGGAATATTCACTAATGCCGGTTTGCTTTCATAAAGACTGCAGATCGGGCCATAATTCATCATGACGCTTTTGTATTCCGCTTCAAAGCCTTTATGCAATTTTAATATGAAGGCAAGACGATCCATATCGTGATTTTTATCAGTTCTAAAAACCTATAAAGTTCCAGCAACAGCGCAGCGCTGTAAACCTTATTAGTTTTAAAAGTCTTTACACTAAAGAAGTAACTATTTATGCAAGATGTAACGCGATGAAGAACAGCGAACAGAAAGTACAAGAGTGCGACGCAACAAAAGCCAAATAGTAGCATATATGCTGAATGCATAATTTCTCCATTTACCTTACACCCTATACCTTATTCCTTACACCTTCTTCTATCTCACAAACGCCATTGCTACACCCCCATCTACATTCAGTACATTACCTGTTGACTTGTTCAACAAGCCACCGGTAAAGGCAAAACATGCATTGGCAATATCTTCAGGCAATATAATTTCATTCAGCAGTGTACGACTCGCATAATACTTAGGCAATTCTTCTATTTTAATACCATACGCTTTTGCTCTTCCTTCTGCCCAGCCACCACTCCAGATATTGCTACCTGAAATAACCGCATCGGGATTTACCACATTGACTCTAATTTTATCTTTACCTAATTCAGCCGCATTTAATCTTGACAAAATGCAATTGCGCTGCTTGCAGAACCGTAACCTGCGTTGTTAGGGCCACTTACCAGTGCATTCTTACTTACTATATTCAATACATCACCGCCCATGTTTTGTTTGCGCATGATCTCTACCCCTTTCTGCGTTACCAGGAATTGGCCTTTCACCAACACATCGTACAACAAATCCCAATCTTTCTCTGCATGATCTTCTATGGTTTTTGAAATAGATAAACCGGCGTTGTTTACAATAATGTCCACACCACCAAAAGCGAGTATGGCTGTACGTGAGTATCCATGAATCGTTCGCTGGTTACATCCAGCACATCACCAGTGTATACATCCTTGCCATATAGTTTTTTGAATTCTTCTTTTTGTTCAGCCAGGCGTTCAGCATTATTATCCAGAAAGAATAATGCATGCGCCTTCATCAGCAAATTTTTTGGCAATTGCTTTTCCAATACCACCTGCGCTGCCTGTTATCAGTGCAATACGCCCGCTTAATGGTTTGGCTTGGGCATGCTGTAGTTTCGCCTCTTCCAGCAACCAGTATTCAATGTTGTTAAGTTTTCCTGTCTTGGTAATGAAGTATATTCAGAAATAGCTTCAGCCCCCCTTCATTACATTAATAGCGTTGATATAAACTCTGCCATACTCTTGCGGTTTGTTTATCTTTCGCAAACGTAAACATGCCCACACCTGGATAAAGAATAACTACCGGATTAGCATCGCGCATAGCCGGACTGTTGGGATGTTTGCAGGTATTATAGTAATCAGCATACATTTTCCTGTATGCTTCAAACAGTGGATTAATTTTTTCTTTTATAGCAGCTACATCCGACAGATTTTCTGTTGGCGTAAGATTTAACACAAGCGGACTGATCTTTGTTCTCAGAAAATGATCAGGGCAACTGGTACCCAAGGGTGCCAATCTATCCAGATCGTTTGAATTGATAAATTCCAATACACGATCATCATCTGTAAAGTGACCTATCATTCTTGTTGCTGAAGAACAAAAGCCTCTTAATACAGGAGCAAGTGCCACTGCTTTATCCAATCTTTCATTTTTAGGAAGCGATTGAATTTTCGCGCCACCAAAAGCAGGTTTTTTCTTTGTATTCTCTTCAAGATAAAGCGATTTTTTCAATTACTTCCAGTGTGTTGATATAGCTTTCATAAGAAGTATCGCCCCATGTAAATAATCCGTGTGAACCGAGCATAATGCCACGGATACCGGGATTTTCATCAAGGCATTGCTTTAACTGAAGCCCGAGTTCAAAACCAGGTTTTTTCCATTCTACCCAACCAATTGTTCCGTTAAATAATTCCTTTTAATTTTTTTGCCATCTTTCGCCGCAGCAATAGCAATAGCTGCATCAGGGTGAAGATGATCTATATGTTTGAAAGGAAGAAAACCATGTAAAGGTGTATCAATAGAAGGCGCTTTAGAACTGAGATCAAAAATGCAATGGTTAAACAGTTCTACCATCTCATCCTCATAAGCTACGCCCCTGTATACATTTTTCAAACTTCTCAAACGATCAACATACAATGCCGCAAGTCCGCTTTTTTTAAGTGTTCTAAATCACCAGTAACCTTTCACCACGTACTTCCGTTTCTTCACCGGTCAATGGGTCTTTAACTTTTACTTTGCAGGAAGTATTTCCACCTCCATAGTTGGTAAGCCTTAAATCTGCACCCAATAAATTGGAACGGTAGATCAATAAAGCCACTTCGTCGCCAGCCAATTCGGCTGCCTTTGCTTCGTCCCATAAATAACTAACATGATTAAATGTTTTTGTACCAGCAGATGACATAAAACTTTGTTTAGAGGTTCGGTAAAATTTATTTTAATGAATTGCCATATCCTACAAGCAAAACCGCAAATATAATTACAATAATACCTAATATAACAGTACGCTTTGTTTTTGCGCTAACTCCATTCCATTCTTTTGATGCAATGCCCCATGCGTTCGCGATGAGTATAATAAACGCCATGTGCAAGATCCAGGAACTGGCGCCATTTCCCATTTTGCTTTCACCCATTCCATAAAAAAGAATTGCAGAAACCATGTAATGCCAGCTAACGCCGAAAATATATAGTTAGATAGTAAGGGCGTTTTTACGTTGGTATAATCGCCAAAAGTTTTGTTACGTGCATTGAGTATCATACACCATATAAAATTAGTGGTAAGCCCTCCCCATAAAATAATAACGTATATCACATTATTTTGAAAAAGAAATTCTCCTTGTCCCGCATGACCAGCTTTCCACAATTCATTAGCCGTATCAGCCATTGACTTTCCGGCTTCTATACCAAAATTGAAACAGGCACTCAATACACCCGATACAATTGATACCAATAATCCCAATCCGAATTTATACTCGGTTTTGTTTCCATGCCATGCGAATCTGTACCAGGTTTTTAATTCTTTCTCCTTCATAGTACCTGCCTTGCCACAAAGAATAATACCAAGCACACAAACTGCTAAACCTGCAATTACAGTAAGCCCCCATTGAGAATGAATAAGCATACTAAATGCATCCTTACCTGCTTTTTGGAAAAAAATTATAGTAAATGGAAGGATAAGTGAACCAAATACCATACATAGTCCAAGTATAATACTACTCCCCAACGACACACCCAGATACCTTACGCCCAACCCATACGTTAAGCCACCTATGCCCCACAACACACCAAACAAATAGGTAAGGCCCAATTTAAATGCCGCCATCTGTGCTTTAATAATTTCCGTAAAATTTGGAATGGTTAAATAGCTGCTAAAGGAGGAACAATCAGCCACGAAACAATCCGCCGACAATCCAATAACTTTCCCAGGCCCAACCCTTTACTTTTTTGTATGGAATATAAAAACTACCAGAAGCAAAACCGCCAATAAAGTGATAAATAATTCCTAGAATTACCTGCATTCGTTCTTTTTTTCAGATGCTACAAACAATCGCGTCAAAAATATACCAAGGTTATCATAAAGCCGTCATGTGCTGTCATGGTAACCTTAACCATTTATAAGTCCAATAAAATCTACAAAATTATTCGTCAGGAAATCGGTTATCCGTTACAGCTATTCGTAATTGTACTATACATACAAATTACATTTCGCTAAGCTTTTGCATCAATTCATCTTTTCTTCTGGTTGAAACATCTACATCACTGCCATCTATCATAGTAACATAACCTCCTTTGCCTTTTTGATAATGTTTTACTAATGTAAGATTGATAAGATGTGAGTTGTGCACCCTGAAAAAATTATATTCAGACAACAAATCGTCGAACTCTTTAAGGGTTTTTGCAACAACTATTTTCTTATTATCTTTTAAATAAATGGTAGTGTAATTAATATCGCTTTCGCAACGGATAATATCACTAACGGCTACATAGTCGGTTCCACTCACGGTATTTATGCCTATCCGTTTGGCACCTGCATGAGTGCTTTTCATGTTATTGAAAAGCATATCAATTTTTTTTGCCGTTTCCAGTTTCGATAACCGTTCCTTTAATCTTTCTACAGCGCTTTTTAATTCATCGGCATCTATGGGTTTCAGCAGGTAATCTACCGCACTGAATTTAAAGGCCTGCACCGCGTATTTTTCATATGCCGTAGTAAAGATTACATCAAAATTTACTTCATCAACTTCTTTCAGCAAATCAAAGCCGGTTTTGTTGTGTATCTGCATATCGAGAAATACCAGGTCAGGTTGTAAACGCATACTGCCTGCCACAGCCTTTTCTACTGTATCAAAACTATCTAATATCCGTACGGAACTCCCGCAATGCTCGTGCAGCAAACCACTAAGACGGCTCACACAATGTTCTTCATCATCTACAATAATGGCATTGATCATATAAAATGGCTTATACTATACGGGCAGTTTTATGGGCGTGTTGCTCAATATTCAAGATGTTTACAAGATAACAACTATCCCACAATTATCAGGCGTTTTGCGGCATAAAATAAATGTAGTATACCGTTTAATAAATAATGGTCTGTTATTTTAATATGCCAAACCAACGGCCAAATATTTTTGAATGTATATTTAGGCAGTAATATACAATGCTTATGAAGGCATACCTGTGCCTGTTTTTATTGATGTTTGTATTTGCACACTTATTTGCCCAGGCATTTGGAGGCAATCCCCCCTCTTTAAAATGGCAACAGGTAAATACAAAAGAAGCCAGGATTATATTTCCACGGGGGCTTGATTCATCTGCCCAACGCGCCGCTAACATCATGCATTACCTTAACCAGCATACTACGGCAACAGCAGGTAATGCTCACCGTAAGATTAATGTAGTATTGCAGAATCAAACCACGCAATCCAATGGTTATGTGGGATTAGCGCCCTGGAGAAGCGAGTTTTATCTTACGCCTACTTTTAACAGCTTTCAGCTAGGCAATCTGCCATGGGTTGACAACCTGGCTATACATGAATACCGGCATGTGCAGCAATACATGAACTACAGGAAAGGTTTATCAAAAGCCGCATATATTATTTTGGGAGAAGAAGGACAGGCTGTAGCCAACAGCGCAGCCATACCCAACTGGTTTTTTGAAGGTGATGCCGTATTCCAGGAAACCGCTGTAAGTTCGCAGGGAAGAGGACGGCTGCCTTATTTTTTTAATGCCTACCGGTCTTTATGGCAAGCGGAAAAAAATTACAGCTATATGAAGCTGCGTAATGGGTCGCTACGCAATTTCGTACCGGATCATTACGCACTGGGCTACCTGCTCACAGGTTATGGAAGAGAAAAATATGGCACTACTTTCTGGACAAAAGTTACCGATGATGCGGCAAGATTCCGGGGATTATTTTATCCATTTCAACAGGCGGTAAAGAAATACAGTGGTATTCCTTTCAATCAATTTGTACACGAAGCAATGCAGTTTTATAAAGACCAGGCTTCCCCGCAAAACACCGCATCTTCTATTACGCATAGCAGCAACCGTTATGTTTCTAATTATACAGTTCCCTATTTTAGTGGAGATGATTCCATACTGGTTTTAAAAGAAACTTACCGTACTATTCCTGCATGGTACTGGCTCACCGGAAATGGTGAGCAAAAAATAGCAGTTAAAGATATAGGACTTGATGACTATTATGCATACCGAAATGGCAATATTGTTTACACTGCATATGAGCCTGATACAAGATGGGCGCAGAAAGATTTTAGTGTTATTAAAATATTGAACGTTTATACCAAACAGCAGAAACAGGTAACACATAAAAGCAAATATTTTACGCCCGATATCAGCGATGATGGAGAAAAAATTGTTGCTGTACAATATTTACCGGATCAACATACAGCCTTACATATTATTGATGCTAATAACGGGAATGTGTTACAAAAAATTTCTGCTTCTGGCGAAAATGAGGGATTTAGCTTTCCCAGGTTTTACGGTAACAACCATATAGTAGTATGTGTTAGAAATAATGTAGGTATGATGAATATTGCTAAGATAGACTTGAGAGAGAACAGCACCGATTATCTGCTGCCGTGGAGCTATGAAGTAAAAGGATTTATTTCGGTAAAACAAGACACTGTTTATTTTTCCGCATCTGATGGTTATTACGATAATATTTTCGCGGTTGCTATTAAAACAAAAGCAGTAAGCAAACTCACCAGCGAAACGCTGGGCGCATATCAGCCAACAGCAAACAACAAAGGCAAATTAGTATGGAGCAGCTTTACTGCTAACGGATATCAGTTAAAAGAAAAAGTATTACAAAAAGTAGATTGGGAACCTGTAATTCAAACCGCGACGGTGAATACTCCCAGTCTTTTTCTACCTAATGCACTGCAGCAAACGGGGGGAAATATGCTGGATAGTATTCCTTATAATAACTTCCCTGTTTCAAAGTATAGCCAACGCTTTTCTATTTTTAATTTTCATAGCTGGCGCCCTTATTATGAACAACCTGAATGGAGCTTCACCGTATATGGACAAAATATATTGAACACGTTTCAATCAAGATTGTATTATACCTATAATGAAAATGAAAACAGCCATAAAGCGGGTTTTGGCGGTACATTCGGGGGCTTGTATCCATGGATCACCGGAGGAGTATCGGAAACATTCAACAGAACCATACGGGACAGCACACGCATCATTCATTTGAATGAATTTAACGCAAACGCGGGCTTTAGTATTCCATTCAATTTTACTAAAGGAAAATGGTATAAATATCTTACCCTATCTTCTACCTTTAATGCGGAACAGGTAAATTTTACAGGTGCATATAAAAACAGCCCCTCTTCCTGGTTTAATTATATTGAGTCATCTCTAAACTGGAGTAGCCAGGTTCAAAGAGCAATACAACAAATTAATCCCCGTTTCGCGCAGGCGCTTTTTCTCAGGTATAGAACCGCTGTTAGTAATTACACCGCTAACCAGTTTTTAGGAACCGCAAGTATATACCTACCCGGTATTGGAATGAATCACAGCCTGGTAATTACCGGCGCTTTTCAGCAAAGAGACACTGCCAATAAATATTATTTTTCTAACAGTTTCCCTTTTGCAAGAGGATATAATTCGTTTGATTACCCGCGCATGTGGAAGGGAAGTGCAAATTATCATTTCCCATTATTCTATCCCGACTGGGGTTTTGGGCAGATCGTATATTTCTTACGTATACGGGCTAACGTATTTTTTGATTACGCACAGTTACAAAGTCTGCGTACAAAGGAGATATATTCTTTACGAAGTACGGGAACAGAAATATATTTTGATACCAAATGGTGGAATCAGCAACCTGTTACAGTTGGTATAAGGTACAGTTATTTGTTAGACAACAAGCTGGCAGGTATGTCCAACGCAAACCGCTTTGAATTTAT
>JBGALP010000066.1:0-23080 GCA_044223805.1 Agriterribacter sp. | reverse complement strand
CATATCTCACAGGTAATCCAGTAAAGTCAACATTAGATGATAACTGAATAGTATTCAGGTAAAAGAGCGCGTCAATGTAAAATGAACCACCAAGGTATGGAAGCGCCAATACGGTAGGGTCTGTCGCATCAAGATTAAAGTCGGCATAAACTTTTATTACTCCGGTATTCAATATGCCAAGATCAAGTTGAGGGGCAGAGACTAAAGCAGTGTACGATACAGTATCTATTTGAGCTCCGTTATGCACGGTGTCAGCATGCCATGTTGTAGTATCGATCCATTCAGAGTAAATCACATTTGCAGTTCCTGTTGCACCCTGCGCGCCTGTTGCACCTGTAGGCCCTGCCGGACCCGCTGGTCCTGTTGCGCCCGCGGGACCTTCTTTAGAACAGGATGAAAATGCTAATACCGCTGATACTAACAAAGCGGCTATAGCCCGCATAGTCAATTTTTTCATAAAGTAAATTATTTTGGTTTAAGTGTTTTTAAAATTAAGGAAATAAACTGTTAAAACAGTTACGACTTTAGTACTAAGATGGTTGGAAACGAATTAATATTATTTATTCATTCTTATACAAACATTTTACCATCCCTGATACCAGGTAATCCATGATTTTGCGTCGGATGCGCTCACCATATCGTAGCTATCGTCGGCTGTTTGAACAAGATAAAATCCTGATGACTGACCGAGTTTGCCGGCTGTTCCATTGTATGCGTCTTCGGCTTCTGCAGGCACATCACCTAAAGTACCCAGGTTGGTAAAAATAATTCTGCCATCGTTGGTAAAATTAGGTGGACGGGTTGCCGCACCAAAGTTTAACGAAATCCCATTCGATCCATTAATAACAAAGCCTGTAAGGTCGTAATTTATACCACCGCTTGTTCCATACCGTGGCCAGAAAATCATAAACGCGTAATCAGGAATAGCGGTTACACCATAAATGTCTTGTTGTGTGTAGGATTCAAAACCATAAAACGTTGCCCAGTATGCATCAGCATCTACAGCGCTTTGCCACCATCGCCTCGGGCCGTTTAAGTCTGGCACCAGTGGTTTTGCGGCGCCTTTAATAGTAGCTGTTGCGCCTCCAGCGCTAAGATTAATTGTACTGGTTGAAGCAGACCATGAAAGGTTGGAGAAACCCGTAATAATAGTGCTGCCGCTAATGAATGGATATTGAAAAGCAATTCCATCCAAAGTGTAATAATATGCTGTGGTAAAAGTTTGTGTATTTCCATCAGCATCCGTCCAGGTAAAAATAATTGTTTTGGTTGAAGGTTTGATATTCATGTCGTATGTGCTTCCACCAACTGTAAACCTTTTAAAGTATTGAAGAATATTCGAGAATTTTTCCCTGAATAAATCAATATTAAATGCTCCGTTTGTATATGCATCAGCCTGCTCTTGTGTTGCTTTGGTAAGTATGGCTTTACTGCCATTAACTCTGCCTATGAGAATTATAGAATCTGCCGAAGATGTAGAATCGCTGAAATAAAATTCAAAATCCGATACTAATCCAGCACCATCCGTTCCTCCATTTATATCACTACTGGGATCAGACAAAACATGTATATATGAATAAGTATCAAACAAAAGACTCGGTTGTTGCAGTGCTTTTAAACGATAACTGCTTTCTTTAACTGTAACTGCAGATGCTGAATCAAAATCTGAAACCATCTGCACACGGTTAGCATCATTGAATTTGAAATAAAACGCATAAGCTCCTCCGCCTTTCGGATACAGTACAGCATTCCAGCCGTTTGGAGAACCGGTTAATTGTGCCTGGTATTTTGCCAATGCTTCATTTAACCGCTCGTCAGGCGATTGATCAAAAACATGATCAACTTCTTTTTTGCAACCCGTTATGATAAACGTTGCAATAATAAACCCTACAAAGTATTTTTTCATATACTCAAAATAGATGGTAAGCGTACTAATTAATTAATGATTCCACCGCTGCACGTACTCTTGCCTGCAGCTTGTAAAAATCTATATTCCAAACCTGCTTATAATAATTCACTATAATAGACTCCTTCGACCGCAATCTTGCTACCGCCTGCGCTTGCGTTGTACCTCTGTCGGTTATGCCCGCAGGTATAGATGCTATCAGATTTTCAAATCCCGCTTTCCCTTCTACCAGCATATACGCAATGGTTTCAACAAAATCATCGTCGCTGCCATTCATAGCATAATTGGTAACAAAGCCATCACGTGTTGCTTCCGCATCTGTATAATCCGTCCAGTTAGTAGTTAATAAACTGGAGTTTAAATTTTTAAAATCCTGAGGGTATAATACATTCATGTTATATGGCCAAACTCATGCTGGAATGATCCAAAGCATTCTTTTTAAAATAAACAGAATCCGCGGGCACATATCCCTGCATTCCTTTTACCGTAACTCTATTTACGTCCAGCAATATTATTTTTCTTCCACCTTCTGCAACACCCTGTTTTATCGTCCCATTTTCGCTGTAAGCAGGACTACCAACCATATAAATATATTTTGGCACTATCTTCTTAAAAAAAGCATCTCCGCCTTCGGCAACATAGCTATCAATCCACGATTTTTTTATACTGCTTAAAAGAGGTACAACCACCTCTTCTCTCGGCGGCACAAGAATGGCAGTGATATCCGACAGATCTTCAAACTGGTTCCATTTGTACTGCACACTCATATTATATGCAGTTGTCAGCGTGTCTTTTATCCAATTATCTATTTGTCCCGGCGTCCATACATCTCCTCCTAACCCATTTATATTGTCTGCATCCGCGGGATTTATTTTGTCTTTCCCACAAGAAGAAAGCAACGTGACAACTGATACAAAAAAGAAAAAGTGAAATAGCTTCTTCATAAATTATTTTTATAACATTATCTGTTTAAATCGGTTATTCCTGAAAGCTTAACGCCATCCGGAAGTTTTAATTGACGACGTTTATCTGTCGCCTCAATAACAACTTCTCCTGTTACCACTCCGCCTGCTCCAACAAACTGATGCGTTATGGGAATATCATACCGCAACACATCAAACCAACGCATGCCTTCATGTATAAACTCAGCACGCTTTAGTTCCAGTATATACTTAATAAGCGCGTCCTGAATGTTAAGCGTATTGTTATAATGTGATCTTACTTTTGATTGCGTAATTCTCATATTAGATGGCATACTGCCTGGCGTAACACCCGTGAGCCTTGTACTCATATACGTATTTAAATCCGCAATGGCAAGGTCATAATTACCTAAGTAAGTATTTGCTTCTGCCTTGTTAAACAATACTTCTTCCGTTGAAAAAAGCGTTAGTGTAGCATAAGGAAGTCCATAATCAGCAGATGGATTGGCAAGAGCGAAATCGGTATAATTTAATTTAGGAATGGCAGGATTTTTTTGTGACCCTACAAATGTGCCGAGGTCTAAAGCCCAATCGCCTCCGGTAACTGTTATTGAATTATCAAGTATTTTTGATTTTATATCGGTTGTTAAAGCATAACGGTAAGTAGCATAATTGAGATTATATGTGTATATGCTCACACAGGTAAGTAATAAAAGATTAGCGGGTTCTGTTGTACGCTGGTATTCGGCAGGAAGATTGTTAATACCTAATGCCAGGTATTTTGTATTCCATGCACGAAGGTTAGGCAAAAATCAGAACCGCCACAGCGGCATATTGAACGGCTTTTGCATATTCTTTTTTATACAGATAAAATCTTGCAGCAAATGCATTGCCGCAGCGCGATTAAAATGATAACGGGAACAGTATACGCCGCATCATCAATAAGCGGAATCCCCTGCAATAAATCTTTCTCTATCATTTCGTATACATACGAAACAGTTTTGCGTTCATATTGTTTGAACACCACTGTTTCTGGTTCTGTTACATATGGAACGCCAGGATCGCTGGATGAGGTAGACTCACTATAAGGCTTTGCATATAATGTTACCAGCATAAAATGAGCATAAGCTCTTGCTACCAACGCCTCTCCTTTCTGGTTTTGATAAGCCGCTGTGTCAGCCGCCTGGTTGCAGGCTTCCAAAGCCTGGTTAGCAGCGGCAATTGCCTGGTAGCAGGAGTTCCAGTAGTTGTCAGGAGAATCCTGGTCAGGATTGGCTACGTTATCAAAATAATATGGATCTCTGTTGGTAGGATCAATTCCTCCTGCGCCTTTATCACCAGCGTTGTCTGACATCGCTTCATTAAAAGCCATATAACTTGCCGTTGGATAAGCGGAAGCAAGTAGTTGCGATACTTTAGCGGGATCTGTTAACTTGGCCCTGTTATCAGGCTCCTTTTCAAGATATTTTTTGCACCCCGCGGTTAACAGGGATATGCTTAATAAAAAATATACAATAAGTTTCTTCATAATCATCGTAATTACAATCCTGCTTTTAATGAAAGCGTAATTTGTTTCTGAATGGGTTGCGCTACACCTCCAGCATTAAAAAACTCAGGATCCTGCCCTAGCAATTTTTTGTCTGAATAAATTAACCATGGATTAATAGCAGCAAGCGTAAGCGATGTTGATTTTAAAAACCCTGTTTTATTGGTTAGTGATTCAGGTAACTGGTAACTCAGCGATACTGTTTTTAATCGTATAAAATCTCCCTTTGCCACACGCTCGGTTGAATAGTTATAATTATTATAAGGGTATGCTGAAGAAGCATTATTTGTTATTGAGGCCTGAAGCGCGTCCATTATTGAAGGAACATTCGTTTTATTTTGATCACCCGGCATCAGCCACCTGTCGTAAAACTCTTTAGGGGTTGCATCAAGTTCAGTATAATTATTTTTGAATGCGGGATACAATCTTATTTTATTGCCTGCCTGGTAAGTAACAAAAATATTCAGCGAAAATGCTTTATATGTAAATGTATTGTTGAACCCACCGGTAAATTTAGGATCAATTGATCCTTCAAACTTCAGGTTTTTTGTACTGTCTGTTTGCATGTATACAGCCGACGATACTTCTCCTTTTTCATTTAAAAATTCAGGAACGCCTGTAGTAGCATTAAGCCCTGAATACCTGATAGAAAAAAGGCTGCTTACAGGATATCCCTTCAGGTTGCCACCTTCAGCTTTTACCAGGTCAAAAATAATAGGCAGGTTTTCTGAATTGGTTATTTTAGTAGTGTTGTATCCAAATGTGAGATTCAATTTCCAGCTCCAGTCTCTCGCATTAACTACTTTCGCTCCAAGTAAAAGTTCTGCTCCGTGCGAAGTCATGTCTGCATAGTTAGCCGCTTTGAGCGGTTCTCCGCCAATTCCTGAAGTCTTAATAAGATTAATAAGATCGAAACTTTTACGTTGGTATACATCAACACTGGCAGTAAAACGGTTACCCAATAAACCAATATCCAGTCCAATATTGGTTGTGTAGTTCTTTTCCCAAGTCAATTCAGTATTGGCGAGATTAGCAATGTAAATGATCGTTTCTATATCAGATAAAAAAGGGCGGTGTATATTAATATTACGCAGTATAATATTAGAATTGGTAGCTGGGCCCAAACTTGCAGTAAGCCCATAACTGGCTCTCAGCTTCAGATAGTTGACAGCTTTTATATTCTGCATGAAGTTTTCTTCATCAATGTTCCAGGCGCCACCAAAACTCCAGGTTGGCAGCCAGCGTGCGGTTCTGGAAGATCCTAATTGATTGGATCCATCATACCTGACAGTACCGTAAAAATTATACTTATTATTATACGTGTATTGAGCATTAAAATAAAAAGCGGCAAACCGGTCAAAATTTTTACTCATGCCGTAATAAGGAAAGTTCTGTTCGATCATTTGTTTGAGAATACGGAAATCAGGACTGGCAACCCCACCGCTTTCATACTGGTATCCATAACCCATATTATTAGAATTCTGCCGGTCTGTATACTTAATCTGTTGGCCTATCAACAGGTTCACGTCGTGCTTTTCAGCAAATGTGTTTACATAGTTTAAACTGTTCCTCACATCAAAATTCAACAACTGATCTTCGGTACGATTGTAAAAGCCACCATAAGGCAACACCACTATTTTTTCAGCGCTGGGATTTTCAGGATCCTGGTAAAGAAATTGATTGTTTTGTCTTATGGTTGCTGTGCCTGCAGCTCTATAAGCATTAGCCATATTGGAGTTTTCAGTTACCTCATGTTCTTGTGTGGAACGAACATAACGCAGCGCTCCAATAAATTCATACTTCAATTGTTTAGTAAATTTATAACCTGCTTCTCCCTGTAGTTTTAAATCAATTACATTAATCTTTATGCTGTTGTTTTCAAGCTCTGTGAGAATATTAAAAGGGGCAAAATTCCGGGTGAAATATTCCCGTTCTCCGTTTTCATCAAACGCAGTTAATACCCGGCTCGAATTAAGCGAATAGCTAAAAGGATTGATATCAAAATCACGCTCAAAGCCACCGTTTACTACATTTCTCCTTCGTGACACAGTGCCAGGTGCCTGCTGCTGACGGTAAGATCCTGTAGTTAAGAATCCAACGGTGAATTTGTCAGAGAGGGCATAATGACGGAAAATTAAGTGTATATCGTTTAACATTATCAGCCAGGGTCCAGCCATTGTCTTTATAAAAAAACTTGTTGAAAAGAACGACTGCAATTTTTCTGTTCCAGAAGCAATGCTATGAAGTCACCCTGTATAAAAGATTGTCTGAACAGGATATCGTTCAGTCTGTATTGGCTTTGGCGTATCTGAGCAAGCTAATTTTTGTTTATCGTATTTTGTCGGAGTTAAAAACGCTGCCGGGTAAAGGAGTATTACAAGACGCAAATTTGCCGTATACGCCATAATTACCTGTTTCAAGTATGTTTGTAGTAAGCGCTCCTTTCCTGTCTAATTCAGAAAGAACAGACATCTGCTCTACCGAATTCATAATATTATAATCTGTATATGATGGTTTGAATTGGGTGCTGAAATTACCCGTATAATTAATTACGTGCCTTCCTGCACGACCTTTTTTAGTGGTGATTACTACTACCCCATTCATTGCTCTTGCACCATACAGGGCAGTAGCCGCTGCATCTTTTAATATATCAAAAGTTTCAATATCGTTTACGTTAATTCCGGCAACAGATGAGCCCAGCAACGTAGTAGGGTCTCCGCTCGACAACTGATCGTTTGATATATTCACGATATCTTCCAGCACCACTCCGTCAACAACCCACAGTGGTTTGTTTTCACCATTAATAGAAGTAGCCCCACGGATGCGTATTTTAGGCGCCGATCCAAAAGTGCTTGATAAATTTTGTACGGATACGCCTGCAGCTCTTCCTTCCAGCATTCTGCTTACATCAGCTACTCCATCAATTTTTACATCCGATGCTTTAAATGATGCCGCCGCCCCCGAAAATTTCTTCTTGTCGAGGTTTTGAAATCCAGTAACAATTACTTCAGATAATGCGCCATCTGATTTTGCGAGTGTTACCGGCAAAAAAGTCTCTCCCCTGAAAATAATTGTCTTTGGCGCCCTGCTCACAAAAGTAAACTGCAACTGATCGCCAACCTGGGCGCCAATAGCAAACTCACCGGCAGTATTAGTGGCAGTACCTTTACGGGTACGTAGGTTTTCTATTGATACTCCGCTCAACGGGCTATTATCATCGGGGTCTGTTACCTTTCCTTTCAGTATCACCGTATCCTGTTCACTGAATACATGTGATAAAGTATGGTTCGGTTTTGAAGGATGAACGGGTTTTGCTGAAGCAGCATGAGAAAGGAATACACAAAAAACAACAGGTAAAAAGCTGTAAAAAAAGTAGTCAACCTTTTTACGATTACTCATATCAGGTAGTTTATTATTGTTTAAACAGGACAACGATTCTCAGTGAAATGTTGTATAAAACAATTTATTTCTTAGAATATAGTACGAAGTTAAGGGGAAGAAGGTTTAGAAGAACTTTTCTAAAACAATCAAGATTGCTATCTTCGCCACTCTTTCGATTGTTTGCTAACGCTTAATAGATATTTTTTTACTTTATATATAAAAAACCACGTTTTCAGCATGAAAAAATATAATCCCGGGGTGCTTTTTGGAAAAGAATTGGAAGCACTTTATAAAGACGCGTTAGACAATCAATTTGCACTACCTGCAGTAAATACAATAGGAACAAATACCATTAACGCTGTTCTGGAAACCGCTGCTAAAGTAAACTCACCCGTAATTATACAGTTTTCAAACGGAGGCGCTCAATTTATAGCCGGTAAGGGAATGCCTAACGATAAATTACAGGCAAATATTTCCGGTGGTGTGTCAGGTGCGCTTCATATACATAATGTAGCTAAGTATTATGGTGTGCCTGTAGTATTACATACCGACCATGCCGCTAAAAAATGGTTACCATGGGTAAGTGGTTTGCTTGATGCGGGCGAACAATTTTTCAAAGAAAAAGGGCAGCCATTGTTCAGCTCACATATGCTGGATTTAAGTGAAGAATCTATAGAAGAAAATATAGCAACCTCTGTTGAGTTTTACAAACGCATGAAACCGCTGGGCATGAGCATTGAAATTGAGCTTGGCGTAACCGGTGGAGAAGAAGATGGTGTAGACAATAGTGATGTTGAAAACGACAAGTTATATACACAACCACAGCATGTGGCTTATGCTTATACAGAATTAAGCAAGGTCGGTAATTTGTTTACCGTTGCCGCGGCATTTGGTAATGTACATGGTGTATACAAACCAGGTAATGTGGAACTTCGTCCCATTATTCTTAACAACAGCCAGGTATATATTGAAAAAGAACTGAAAACAGGACCTAAACCTGTATTCTTTGTATTTCATGGTGGCAGCGGTTCGCCTCAGCACCAGATACGCGAGGCTATTGGATACGGTGCTATTAAAATGAATATTGACACTGATATGCAATGGGCTTACTGGGAAGGTGTATTGGAGTTTTATAAAAAGAACGAAGCTTACCTGCAAGGTCAGTTAGGTAATCCCGAAGGACCAGATAAGCCTAATAAAAAATATTACGATCCACGCGTTTGGTTACGTAAAGGTGAAGAAACTTTTGTAAAGCGCCTTGAAGTAGCTTTCGAAGATTTGAATTGTATTAACCGTAACGCTTAATATTACAAACTATATTTTGGAAAAAGCATTTCCTGCGGGAGATGCTTTTTTGTTAGGCTATACAGAGGATGGTTGTAGTATGTTATTATCGTTTATCGTCTTACAACTTATCTCTATGCCTTATTCCTCATGCCCTAAACCTTCTACCTGAAACTTGTAACTTGAAACCCGTAACTTTCCAAAGTGTATTATCTTTCAAAATACATGCACATCTTAAAATGATTGTTTAAACCATAGGGTATGAAATATTTTGTTTTGTTAATAGTAACCGGTATTTGTAATACTTCATTTTCACAATCCCGCGCTATAGCTAAAACCAATGCCAAAGAAAGATTACAGATAGCTGCAGCTATAGAAAAAAGTATAAGAAAAGAATTACTTGATCCATGGTATCCAAAATCAATAGATACTATGTACGGTGGTTTTACTACAGCATATACGTACGATTTTAAACCAGCAGCCAACCAGGATAAAATGGTGGTAACACAGGCACGTCATACCTGGGTAAATGCTAAAGCATCAGAAATGTATCCGGAATCTTATTTTAAAAAAGGAGCCAAGCATGGTTTTAATTTTTTAAAAGATAAAATGTGGGATAAGGAATATGGTGGCTTTTATACATTGACCGATCAACAGGGAAATGTAAAAAAAATGGGCGTGGCTGAAAAAGAAGCCTATGGCAATGCCTTTGGTATATATGCGCTTGCTGCATATTATCATGCATCGGGCGACACCAGTGCCCTTAATCTAGCCAAAGCAGCTTTTACCTGGCTGGAAAAACACAGTCACGACAATATATATAAAGGATATTACCAGCATTTGCAAAGAGATGGTACGCCAATAAAAAGAACGGCGGACACTCCTTTAAACTCCGACCTGGGATACAAAGACCAGAACAGTTCCATTCATCTGCTGGAAGCTTTTACAGAATTATATACTGTTTGGCCCGATGCTTTAGTACGGGAACGCCTAAACGAAATGCTGTTGTTGATTCGCGACAGGATCACATCTGCCAAAGGAAACCTTGTGTTATTTTTTCAACCAGACTGGGCACCTGTATCTTTCAGCAATATGAGTAAAGAAGAGATACTTAAACTCCATTATCTTGATCATGTTTCTTTTGGGCACGATATTGAAACCGCGTACCTGTTGCTGGAAGCAAGCCAGCGCCTTAGGTAATAGAAACGACAGTACTACCCCTCTGCATAGGCAAAAAGATGCTTGATCGCTTTACAAATGGTGCAGGATAATACAGTTGGTGGATTTTATGACGAAGGCTATTATTTTAAGGGAGATAGTAAAATAACCATCACACACAATACTAAAAACTGGTGGGCACAGGCAGAAGGTATGAACACGTTATTATTGATGGCAGACCTTTTTCCTAATGACCCTATGCAGTATTTCGAAAAATTTAAAAAAGAATGGACTTACATTCAAACCTACCTTATAGATCATGAACATGGAGACTGGTACGAAGGCGGGCTGGATAAACAATCGCAACTGCTAAAGTCGCAAAAGGGTCATATATGGAAAGCAACCTATCATAACTTCCGCGCTATGGATAATTGTGTAAAAATGCTCAAAAAATAAAGTATACGCTTATATAGTATAAACAATCAATGGGCCTATCGATGCCTCTCCATTAACCCGGAAAAAAAATCCGCTTAATTATTTTAATTCAGGAATTACGGGACCGTAATGCAATTTTTCTCCTAATTGTTTTTTATGGGGAAAAAGTACCTCATGCGCTGTTTCATATCCCTCGTCGGCAATGGCATTTAAAATGCGTGATTTATTAACACGCCGGGAGAGATAGAACAATATGCCGGCTGCCACTTCTGCAACTGCAATTAATATCCCGTTTTTATATTTTGTCTTTTTCATACAATAACGATGTTTTGGCATTATAGCAAACAAAACATATGCCACGGTTTACTATATTATGTGAATATTTCTTCTGTGTAATCGCGATAATTTTTTTGAACGCTCTCTGAAAAATATTTTAAGTTTTTTTAAAAAATTAAATCCGTGGTGATATACGATTACGTAAACCTCAAGAAGAAAATTATTACCTCATTTTTTTTCATTTGTAAATATTCGACAATGCACTCACATGGTTTTATTTTTTAAAACTTTAAATGATCAATTATGCCAAAAACTCACAACACGGGATCACCATCATTAATGGATGACGTAGATAACCCGCAGCAATCCAGGAGAAAGTGTATCCGCAACGCTGGTATAGCAGGTCTGCTTGTTACAGGCGTTTCAAGTTGTCAAAAAATATGGGACCAGTTTCCACATGAAGGTCACGGACCAAAAAAAGTTGATCTCGGAAGCGGAGATACCGGCATTCTCAACTACGCATATGCGTTAGAACAATTAGAAGCTGCATTCTACACGCAGGTGTCCATTAAGGGTTATTCCGGTATCACAGCACTCGAATCAAAATACCTGAATGATATCAGGGATCATGAAATAGCACACCGCGAATTTTTTAAAAAGGCATTAGGCACTAAAGCCATTCCTGACCTGGAAGTGGATTTTAGTTCTATTGATTTTGAAAGTCGCGATAGTGTATTAGGTACGGCAAAGGCATTTGAAGATTTAGGCGTGTCAGCTTACAATGGAGCGGGAAGTTTAATAGTAAGCGGCGATTATTTATTGCTGGCAGGCAAGATTGTTTCCGTTGAAGCGCGTCATGCGGCTTATATAAGAAATCTTATTCAGCGGGGAACATTTGCAGACTCCACTGTAGTTGACGCAAACGGGTTGGATACAAGCCGCAAACCCATGGAAGTATTACCTATCGCGCAAAAATATTTTAAGACAAAAATTGATGGCAGTCACTTACCCTCTTAAATTCTACAATTATGAACACAGAACATATCATTAACGCATTAGAAAACGTAGACGCTGAAATACATGAACGCTTAAGTCCCCGCAGGCAAGCACTGAAAAGCTTTGCTGGTTTTACAACCAAACTGGCATTAAGCGCTGTACCTGTTGCATTAGGTAGCATGTTTCAAAAAGCGTACGGACAAACGCCTGCTAAAGTGGTAGACGTACTCAACTACGCGCTCACGCTCGAATACCTGGAAGCCGAGTTTTATATGATGGGCGTTCAGTCTCCAAACCTCAAGATACCAACAGCCGTTGGCAGAAAGGCAATTGAGGATATTGGGAAACACGAAAATCAACACGTAACTTTTTTAACCACAGCTATAAAAAATTCGGGAGGCACTCCTGCAACAAAACCCAAGTTTGATTTTTCCGCAGGTAGTGGTAGCGGCAATGGTCCGTTTAAAGATGTTTTTAAAAACTACGCGCTATTTTTAGCAGTAGCACAAGCATTTGAAGATACAGGGGTGAGAGCCTACAAAGGCCAGGCGGGGAATTTAAAAGGAACGGGCGCTGTGTTAACTGCCGCATTAAATATTCACTCCGTTGAAGCTAGGCACGCATCAACTATAAGACAAATGAGGCAGGATAATGGTTTTGGTAATGTAAAGCCATGGATTACAGGTAAAGATACCGGTGGTATAGGTGCCGCTGTAGAAGCTAATTATATGGGTGAAGAAAATACCATGCAGGCTGGTATACAGATAGTAGGTATTAATGGTAAGAATATCTCAGCAGATGCAGCCACAGAAGCATTTGATGAACCATTAACTATGGATGATGTAATAAAGTTGGTTAAACCTTTTTTTGCATAGGTTTCAATAGATGTAGTGACAAAAAAGGGCAATCATTTCTGATCTGCCCTTTTTATTTGTACGGTATGTGATGCAATTATTTTTTAAATTCCAGCCATTGCGCTGAGAACATATCGTGGTTGGGTTCTGTTTCTTTTTTGAAAACAAAAAACAAATCATTTATACCGCCAGGGTCAGTAACAGGCATAGCAATGTCTTTGTATTTTTCCCAGCTTCCCGTGGGTTGATAATTAAGTGTTCCGATAATTGGTCAATTCAAAGAACCCTTATGTACTTCAAGTGTAGCGCTAATGTTTTTTGAAGCATCATTAAAACTTATATGCTTTATACCCGTGAGATCAATATTTTTGAAAAACAAAGTATGATTTGTGGGGAATGCATCACGCCATATACTCATATTTAAGTTCATTATTGCCTGGGAGCGTATACATTCATTTCGTATTTTCAGTATAGTATTTCAAATGCTCAGCATGGATCAAGCTTTGCCAAAACAAAACAGAATCAGTTCTATTGATCTTTTACGTGGTATCATTATGGTTATAATGGCGCTTGATCATACCCGTGATTTTTTTCATAAAGATGCTATGACCGGCGATCCACTTAATCTTACCACAACAACACCGGTATTATTTTTTACAAGATGGATCACACATTTCTGCGCCCCTGTATTTGTTTTTCTCCGGTTTATCAGTATATCTTACAGGATTAAAAAGAACAAAAACTAACCTTGGATTATTTTTACTAAAAAGAGGCATATGGCTGGTAGTAATTGATGTAGTGTTAATGTCGCTCATTCTCACTTTGAATCCCGGATATAATATGATCATCCTGTCTGTTTTATGGGCCATCGGGATGAGTATGCTATTACTTGCCTTGCTGATCCATTTACCTTATTCCTTATTATTAACCATTGGACTGGTCATTTTTTGCGGACATAACTTATTAGATACAATTACCAATAACGCAACGGGTTCTTTAAAATATTACTCGGAATAACAAATGGTACACCTGCCTTGTTTCCTGTCACTCCTTCTCATCTTGTGCTTCTCTCCTATTCAGTTTTGCCATGGACGGGTATTATGATACTGGGTTTTTGTTTTGGTAAGCTGTTTAATCCGCGGATAAATGCATTGTCAAGAGTAAACACTTTATATTTTTCCGGTAGCGTGTTATTGTTGGTATTTATCGTTTTTCGCTTTGTGAATAATTACGGAGACCCTGTTCCCTGGTCAATACAAAAAAATAGCTTATTCACTTTCCTTTCTTTTATCAACGTAAACAAATATCCTCCTTCTTTATTTTTTGCTTCAATGGCATTGGGTGTAGCACTGATAATATTAGGCCTGTTGGAAAACGCCAAAGGAAAGATTACGGATTTTTTTATCACATATGGCAGGGTTCCGCTATTCTATTTCATACTGCATTTTTTTATACTCAGAATCATTGGCGTGATCGCGTTCTTTGCAGGCGATTATAATGGTCTCCAGCTATTCCTTCTGTTCCTTTTTATTTCCGGGCTGCCAGTTTCGGCTATAGTCTCGCGATAGTATATATCATATGGATATCGGTGGTGCTGTTTACATATCCATTATGCAGTTGGTATGGAAAATACAAAACCGGGCATAGACAGTGGTGGTTAAGTTATTTATAATAAGCAGAAGCGAGTAGGCAGAAGGCAGGAAAGATAGGTTTGTAGTTTATCGTTTGACAGCTCAAGGCTGAGAGCTTATGGCTGACCTCACTGCTATACCTACATTTTTGTAGCAATCCACGACAACAATCCTGCTGCCGGCAAGAACAACATCTGCGCTAGTATTGTCCCAATCACCCTTGCCATAGTCATATAAACTATGTACCTGCGAAAAGTAGCTTCTGAACATTTGACAATCATTACATCATCCGTCATGGCGGAAAGGTGTGGATCGATAAAAGCAAACATCAATATAGTGGCAAAGCCATTAATAAAAGAAGATAAACTATTAGCTGTAGAGCGGTAACTGGGATTTAAATACATTGCATATACCGAAGACAACACTCCTACTGTTACTATCGCCACCGCAGCAATATTTAAGATAAAGATCTTCCATGGAAAATTTTTATCTAATGTTATCTGTGAAATATTTTCTCTTGAAGGAATTCTGAGATTATCCCTGAAATAGAGAATCCCGTTTTAGAAAAACCATGAAGAATTAATTTCGGCATAGATTTATACACACTGAAATTAACAACAGCTTTTGACAATAATCTTTGAAATGTAGGAATGAGCAATTCAAGACTTATGGCTGAGCGCTGACCGCTCACAGCTTTTTGAACCACAAAGCCACGACGGCACAAAGTCTCACAAAGTTTGTGATCAGAACTTTCACTTTATAAACGACAAACAACAAACCATAAACATTCAAGACTGATCGCTGAAAGCTGATAGCTTAGAGCTTCTATTTATCCTTCACACACCTGAACCCTAAATTATTACTTCCGCTGCTAACCTCTCCTTTGCCACGGCTCCCGGCTTTGTAACGGATGCAATATGCATCGCTACATAAAAAAGAACCGCCACGCTGCACACGTTTTACCGCGCCTGGTTCATCTGGATCAAAACTATCTGATGGTCCTCGAGGATTATCAGCAGGACTGTTTTTATAATAATCGGGACGATAATAATCTGAACACCATTCCCACACATTACCATCCATATCATACAAACCATATGCGTTGGCAGGAAACGTTTTTACAGGCGCTACACCATTGTAGCCATCTTCTTTGGTATTGCCTTCCGGAAAATTTCCCTGGAAAATATTGGCTACCCATTTCCCGCCTGGCTTTAATGTATTACCCCAGTAATACGCTGTAAACTGTTTGCCTCCTCTCGCTGCAAACTCCCATTCCGCTTCTGTGGGCAATCGCTTACCAGCCCATTTGGCGTAAGCGGCAGCATCTTCATAACATACATGCACAACCGGCTCATTGCCTCGTTTTTCAACAGAACTAGCCGGGCCTTCGGGATGACTCCAACTGGCATTACTAACATACTGCCACCACTGCAGCGGATTGTCCAGGCTTACTTTGTGAGATGGTGGTGTAAATACGGCAGAACCAGGTACCAATTTATCAGCCGGTACACCTGGAAAATCTTTGGGATCAAGTGGCCGCTCCGCTACTGTTTTATACCCTGTGGCTTTTACAAAAACAGCAAACTGGGCGTTGGTTACTTCATGTTCATCCATCCAGAAACCCTTTACAGTTACCTTATGCACAGGTAACGCATCTGGAAATACATTGCTGCCCATTTCAAATGAGCCACCAGGTATTAAGAGCATTTTATTTTCGTCTTTATTATCGCTGGTTGCAGCAATAAAGTTACTGCTACTGTCGGTGGTTTTAAACGCGGCTAACCGTGAAGGAGGGGCAACACAATGCGCAGCACTGGCTAAAGAAGTATCTTCAACCTTTGTTATTTTTTGTTCTTTACTTTTTTGCCGGCATGAAGCAATGCACACTAATAATATTCCAGCAAGTATTTTTATATATTCATTTTTCATCTTTATATTCTTCGTTTCAAAAAAATAATTCTTATCGGATCAATACGACAACAATGGTCTGACCTTCGGTACCGACCCTAATTCAACATTCACCTAACCCACTTTCGTTCTACAAACATGGAGCGGGACGGTACTTTAAAAAAATGCCATTCAAAGGTCTTTCCAAATCATCTATTGAACATTTCCAAACATTTCTATTGCTCATCATGGTCTCTCATGTTTATTGTTTGACGTTTATTGTTGTTATTCACCATTCACTTCTGCCCATTCACTATCTTCAATGCTTCATCGTCTTTATACTGAACAATCAGTTTTTTTAGGGAGCTCTTCAGTTTTATGATATTAGGCAGTTGCGCCTTGTCGGAATAAATATTATGTAATTCATGGGGATCTTTTGAAAGATCATATAATTCCCATGCATCTATGCCACCATAAAAACGGATAAGTTTATATCTCTCCGTACGTATTCCAAAGTGCGGGTACACATGGTGTGGTTGCGGAAATTCATAATAGTGATAATACATTTCTTTTCTCCATGGAACAGGCGTTTTACCGGGCTGGAGCAATGGCAATAAAGAAACACCCTGCATGGCTTCAGGAATTTTAGCACCTGCAATATCAAGAATGGTAGGCGCCCAATCAATACCCAATGCAAATTGATTAATAGTTGTTCCAGGTTTTATAACACCTGGATAACGCATTACGAAAGCAGTACGTAACGACTCTTCGTACATAAAACGCTTATCAAACCAGCCATGTTCACCCATATAAAATCCCTGGTCTGATGCATAGATAACAATCGTGTTTTCTGATAAATGATTTTTATCAAGATAATTGAGTATATGACCGATATTCCTGTCAAGCGCATGCGCGGTAGCAAGATAATCTTTAAGATAACGCTGGTATTTCCAACGCACCAAAGCCTTTCCGCTGAGTTTTAAAATATCAAAATTTCTGCTAACCTTATTTTCATAATAATCATAAAATATCTTTTTCTGTGCAGGCGTAAACCTATCATATATCCATCCTTTATCATAATCCGCGTGCACTTTCAGGTCTTCTTTCAAACGCATGGTTTTATCAATCGTCATATCCTGGTTTTCCGCGGCCAGCCTGCCTTTATAATCGTCAAAAAAAGTTGGCGGCAATGGAAATTCTAACGAATCGTATATGCCCAGGTCTTCCAAAGCAGGTAGCCATTCCCGGTGGGTAGCCTTCTCTCCTACTACTAAAAAGAAAGGTTTAGAAGTATCTCTTTTTCCTAGCCAGTTTTCAGAAAGATTTGTAATAATATCCGTTACATATCCTTCAATACGGGTAGTATCCAATTTGTTATTAATAAAATCAGGATTATAATACTGTCCTTGCCCTGGAAGTATATTCACATAATCCAATCCTTTGGGTATGGCGCCTAAATGCATCTTGCCTATCCATGCAGTTTGATAACCGCTTTGTTGTAACAATTCAGGAAATACCTGTTGATCTGTATTGAATTTTCTCTCGTTCACCATGTAACCATTAACATGACTGTACTTGCCTGTTAAAAGGCATGCGCGGCTTGGGCCACAAATGGAGTTGGTAATAAATGTGTTTTTGAAAATGGCTCCTTCATTGGCAATCCTGTCAATATTTGGCGTAACAGTAAGTTTGCTACCATAAGCACTGATGGTTTGATAAGCATGGTCATCAGAAAAAATAAAAACGATATTTGGCCTTTTTACCGGCGTTGATTGAGCCTGTGTGATATTAACAGCTACAATACCTGCCAGAAGAAATAGTATAACTTTTATCCTCTTTTTATTTTTCATATTTTCTATTGTTTAACTATACAGTACTGTTAATTTCTGCTTCGTCCTTCTGTTTTTATTTTTTGTAATGTTAAAGCCAATTCTTTTACCACATCTGGGTATTTCAAAGCAAGATTATCCTTTTCCCCAGGATCATTTTCCAGATTATACAATTGTACATTGTTATCATTGCCGGTTTCAATATTCACTTCTTTCATCAGAGATTCGCCATCGTTGGGTTCTATATATTTCCACTGATCCTTAATGACAGCCAAAGCACTCCCTTGTTCCACCAATACATTTCTGCCTTTGAATGATTTGCCTGTAAATACATCCCACATATCAAAACTATCGGGTCCATCTTCTGCAGATAGCTTTTGCCTGGTGAGATGCGCGAACGAAGCCAGCAAATCAACCTGGCATACCAAGGCATCTGAAACACCAGGCTTTACCTGCAGCGGCCAGCTTACAATAAGAGGAACCCGCGTCCCCCCTTCAAAAGCGCTGTATTTACCGCCTCTTAATTGCCCTGCCGGCAAATGCCCGTTTTGTTTTGTTACAGCTTCATCCACATAACCATCATCAAGCACAGGGCCATTATCGCTGCTGAAAATAATAATGGTATTTTTTTCAATTCCCGCATATTGTAATTGTTTTACAATTTCTCCCACCGTCAAATCCAATTGCAGAATGGCATCTCCTCTATACCCCAATCCACTCTTACCCTTAAAGATAGTGGCTGGCATCCGGGGTACATGCGGCTCTGTTAATGCGAAATATAAAAAGAAAGGCTGCTCTTTATTTTCCTGTATGAAGGATTTTGCTTTCGATAAAAAAGTAAGTGATAGTTCTTCATCCGTCCACCTGGCTTTTTTACCTCCGCTCATATACCCTATTCTGCCAATGCCATTCACAATAGTTTGATCATGCCCATGCGATGATCTCATTTTTAATAACTCAGGATGTTCTTTGCCGGTAGGATCATCTCCAATCTTTTCTTTATAACTAACGGATATCGGATCACTTGCATCTACAGCAATTACATTATGATTTTCAAGAAAAACAGTAGGCACTCTATCCGCGGTGGCAGGGAAAATAAAAGCGTAATTAAACCCTACTTCCAATGGCCCGGGAGCTATCTGTTCGTTCCAGTTCTTTTCAACCTGGGTACCCAATCCCAAATGCCATTTGCCCACAATACCGGTGTTGTATCCCGTTTTTTTTAGAAGCGAAGCAACAGTGGGCTGATTGGTTTTAATGATTAAAGCGGCATCGCCCGGTAAAATACCTGTACCATTTTTGCGCCAGGGATATTGCCCCGTCATCATAGCATAACGCGAAGGTGTACACGTGGCTGAAGTAGTATGGGCATTGGTAAAACGTAATCCATTTTTTGCCAGCTTATCAATATTGGGTGTATTGATTTTTGTGGCGCCGTAACAACTCAGGTCTCCATACCCTAAATCATCCGCGTTTATAAAAATAATATTGGGCTTTTGTACAGCATGATGATCTGAATGAACCTGGCAAAAGGTAATGCTATAGCAACAGAAAATTAAAAACATTAAAAAATTAAACGCTTTCATTTTTTTCATGTTAAATATTTTTCCACTACATTATTTTTTCCAGGGAAGTAATATGTACCTAATCTCAGAATTTCATCCATCGTAGCTACTTCCAATCACATCCGCAAATATCGGCTTATTTTTATCCGTTTTTAACAGAATGAAAATGTTTACTTCCAACACTCACGCATCGCAAGCAAATATTATAAGTTACAACGCCGATGCTGACAATTCCGATGCAAATATAAAGAGAAATATTAGTCTATTAAATAAGTAGACTAATATTTATAAAAAATCCTTTCAGCATGATACAATAGCAAACAAATCATGTATTTTTTCTTATATGCTATAGAGGAGCTATGGGTACAGTAAAATAAACTGTGGTACCCTGTTGGCTAATTACTTTAAACTCGCCATGCAATTGTTGCATGCGCCTTTCCATATTACGCAAACCATTGCCTGAGCTATATTGCGGGGTATCTTCCCGCATGCCTTTGCCATCATCGGCAATGGTAATAAAAAGTTTGTCGGTAAGAGAAAAAGAAATTTTTACATTTTGTGCACCCGCATGCTTTACTACATTATGCAACGCCTCTTTTACAGATAAGAAAATATGCCTGCGCACATCACCCGACAATTGAATATTGCTTATATTATCTGGCATAATAATTTCACATGCTATACCCACCTGCTCCGTGAAACTCATAGCGTATTCTCTCAAATAAGAAATCATGCCCGGCAAATTATCGTTAGCGTGATTCAGCGACCATACAATCTCGTTCATAGATTGAACAAGCCGCTCAGAATTCTCAGAAATGCGCTCCAGCTCTTTCAGGTGCTGATCTCCCATACGTTGCTTAATCATTTCACTCATCAATTTAATACCTGATAATCCATCCCCTAATTCTGTTTGCAGTTCATATGATATTTCTTTACGCATGGTTTGTAATACCGCGGCTATTTTTTTTTGCTCATTTTTTTCTTTACGGATTTCATCAGGTAAAATAGTCTGCTCTAATAATCCACCTGCATATAATTTTGTCTTGTAAATTAATCCTGTATTTAAACAAATCAATTCCAGAATTACACCCACCTGAAAAAAAATAATCGCATCGCGATTACCTGCACCGTTATAAAATTTTGAAAACCCAAATATTACCGAAAGCATAGCACCCAATGCCATACATAGGCTACCCAGCACTAAAAATCCACCCAATATGATCTTTCTTTTTATCACCATAAACAATACAACCATAAAAAGAAAATACACGATGAAGGATAGTATAAAGTTCACCTTAACACTGCTGGAATAATCTTTAGTAATGCTGAGGGCTATAAAATTCACGATAGCATATACCAGCATAAAGCGACTTGCATATGTTACGATTTTATATAAGCGGGTAACAGTAGTTATATTAATCAGGAATAATTTCGCGAACTCTATATAACAGTAAAACGCCAGGAACATGATGCTTTTATCAACCAGTAATTCATTAAAAGAAAAACTGCCGATATGAATCATCTCATCGGGTCCGCTATTGTATTTTAATAAAAAGTATACCCCTACAAGAATGGAATAAGCAGCATAATATGGATATTCGGGCCGCCGGAAAAAATACCATTGTACCAATGCGTACAACACCTGAAACATAAGGAGGCCAAGTATAAGGGGTTCCGGAAGCATAATAGTTTAGGGTTAGGCATTTCACCAGCAAACAAGTAAGACATACGCATATTACGAAATATTTTTATAACCCAAAAGAAAGATGGTTAAGATTAGTTCAAATAATAACCAGGCGCTTTATATACGCCTGCAACCACATAATAGCGGAATATAAAATAAACAAATATCAATGACCCGGAGCTTATGGAATAATGCACGCTTAAGGTTGAAAAGCAGGATTTTCTATATGCCGCTTGAAGGCCTGAAGGCTGTTTTCGAGATAGGTTTCTTTAAGGCTTTCTGAAAATAATCCATAAAATTTCTCCCATGGATACCAGGAAAGGTCTTCACTGATCCACCATTCCACTTTAGTAAGATTTGTGCCATCTGTGTTATATACAATGGTAAAGCCACTGTTAAAAACTTTTTTATTATTGGTAGTTATTATGGCATTAATGCTGTCGGTGGCATAATGCTCAAGCTTTATCAAATTTGTTTTGCCATCAGCGGTTTGCCATTGTGCTTCATTTGCAGAGGGAAAAGTATATGTGATGCTGCTGTCCTGTAACAATGGGTTCCAGAACTTCCACTGCTTTAATTGCAATAGTTTTTGTATTACGGTATCTTTTGGAGCACTCACCAGCACAGATTTTGAAACCCTTATGTGAGAAGATAAAAGAAAAGAAATAAATAATAATACCAATCCAATACCAACTATGCCAATAAAAATTTGTTTAAGTAAACGCATGACTACTACAATACCGGGGGTTAAAAATAAGGCCGATCAATACCTATTCCCATTTAAATACTTTTACCGCAAGCATATAACCGATCACTGCCCATATTACCAATATGCCCAATTGTTTTCCACAATCCGTTAAATGAGCGCCTTCAAATGCCACGTTACGCATGGCATCGTTTAAATGTGTTAGCGGCAAAATTTTGCATATCGGTTGCAACCAGGAGGGAAAATTATCAATAGGGAAAAAAGTACCTGCCAAAAGGAACTGTGGCAAAGTAATAATATTAGCTAATGGTGGTATAGTACTTTCGTTTTTAGCCAGCCCGCTTACTACAAAACCAAATCCCATAAAAACCATCAGCCCAATAAAACTCAGCACCAGTAATTCCAAAAAAGTAACAAACCCGTTAATCAAGGTAAAATGAAAAAAATAATGCCCCACCAGTAGTATCACAATAGCCGTGATCAGTTGAAAAATCACGCGGCTTAACCCTTCACCCAATACAATATATGTTCGGGTAATGGGGGTAGCAAAAAAGCGCTTAAGTACCAACGTTTGACGCAAATTAAAAAACAAAAATGCTACACCAAACACACCCGCGCTCAATAAAGAAAAGCCCAGTTGTCCCGGCAATATAAAGTCAATGGTGCGGTATGTTCTTCCGGGTATTTTTTCTACATTATTATCAATGGTAGCTACGGTAGGCGCATCAGGGAACTTCATTTTATCCATATTACCAATAATAGATGTTAATATGGACCGAAGCACCTGTATATTCTGTGGGTTAACGGCTTCTGAACTTTTAAGCGTTATAAAATAAGCCGGTGAAGCTGCAGTTGTATTTTTTTGAATAGATATTACCGCAGTGAGTCTGCCTTTCACAAGATCTTCTTTTATTTCCTCCTCACTTTTCTCAATAACATGTATTCCTGAAATATGATTGATGGCATTATACAAATAATTAGTAGTATCTGTGCCTTTTGCAAACGCTGCCCGCAACGATACA
>JBGALP010000065.1:0-22444 GCA_044223805.1 Agriterribacter sp. | reverse complement strand
CATCAAAAGATGGTACAGCAGATCACAGAGAGCACCCGGGACTGATGAATAAAACCGGTCATATCGGTTATCTTGGTCACGGAGATATTTTATACTTCAGGAATATCAGGATAAAAGATTTGGCACCTCCGCCACCTCCTGCCAAAAAGAAAAAGAAATAAGCGTCTTCAAAAGAGCGTAACAAAAATGCGATCACTTACGATCGCATTTTTGTTTTATGAACAGTGCCTCATGATGCCAGTAACGCTGCTCAGAGCTTGCGCCTCAAAATACAGTTAACGGTGCTCTGAATAAAAGTGAAACATCTCTTTAAATGCGTTGGAGAATTTTACTTAAGTTATTATAACCAGGCATGTTTCTTTAACTTAAGTCAGTTTAAAAAATACATAAGAACATTGGTAGCTGCAGGCCGTCCACATACTCTGTCAATTTTTATTGTTCTATCTTCTCCAGTATCCTTTTGACCAAACAGTTCTTCCATGACGTTTGTCCCAATGACCGGCTACCCAAACATGCCCTCTGCGGGGAGTTACATAATGTGGAGCAATATATTGATATCTGCCACCGCTCCATGCATATTCTTCAGGTATCCACACCGCCCCACCATAAGGTGCGGCAGGACGTACTACCATTGGGGGAGGAGGTATTGGTCTTTCGCTTACGTAAACGCGCCTTGCACAGGCACTGAATGTTATAGCAGCAAAGGCTACGCAGAAGAAAGAACTGTAGATCGTTTTCATAATCTGAATATTTGGTGAATGATACTGTTGACGGATGATATTTGCCAAAGTTTATTATTATCAAAAGCGAACGCCTGTTATTGCGGTTTTTTAACAAGCTTTATTTAAGATAAGCGCTGTTTAACACGTGTTACTTTATTTTATATTTCCCTTTGTCGTTTGGATTTGAGCCGTACATTTGCAAAAATTTTATACATCATGAAACTAATTAAATACGCGATGATCGCAGGCATGGTAAGTCTTGCTGCTTGTGGAGGTGGAGATGAAAAAAAAGCAGATCAACCTACTGAAGAAAAAAAGGCTGATACTGCTGCCACAACTGAGAAAAAAGCGGACGAGCCTGCAACTGCACCTGCCGGAGATGCTGTAACACTTGAAATTACAGCAAATGACATCATGCAATACGACAAAAAGGAATTAAGAGCAAAGGCGGGACAAAAAGTTACCCTTACTTTACACCATGCTGGTAAACTGGCTAAAGAAAATATGGGCCACAACCTGGTGATTTTAAAACCTGGTGTTGATATTACTGCGTTTGCAATGAAAGCAATTGACGCTAAAGCGCATGATTATTTTCCTGAATCAGAAGCGGCAAATGTAATAGCACATACTAAATTGATTGGTGGTGGTGAAAGTACAACTATAGAATTTACTGCTCCTGCTGCGGGCAAGTATCCTTTCTTTTGTAGTTTCCCAGGTCACTTTGGTCTTATGAAAGGTGAGTTTATTGTAGAGTAATTATTAATACAACAGCATTTATATTAAACCCATTGTGTAATGCAATGGGTTTTGTTTTACCCGTAAGAAAGAGAAATTGCCATAATGCGCATGCATAGAATTTCTCAGCCTCTTATCGTCTTTGCGAACCTTGCGAAGCTTGGTGAAATCTCCGGTATTTACGAGAAGCAGCAGCTTTCTCTACAAAAAAGCCCCGCTATCAGCGAGGCCTTTTAAAGGAGATAAAATTTTATTTATAGTTTAAGGCATAAGGCGTATGGTATAGGGCAATACGCAATCTCAGGTTGCTCGTTTTATGGTCTCACCTTCGGTACCACCCTGTTTCTGTTTTCTCCCTTCTGCCCACTGCCTTTTCTCTCTAGTACCTGTAATGCTCAGGCTTGAATGGTCCTTCCTGTGCAATGCCAAGATAGTCCGCCTGCGTGTTGGTCAACACATCCAGTTCAACACCAATTTTTTTGAGGTGTAAACGCGCCACTTTTTCATCAAGAACCTTTGGTAATACATACACCTTGTTCTCGTAATTTTTGTGGTTGGTCCACAGTTCTATTTGAGCCAGGGTTTGATTAGTGAAAGAGTTACTCATTACAAAACTTGGATGCCCTGTAGCGCAACCTAAGTTAACAAGGCGGCCTTCAGCCAATAATATAATGTCTTTACCGTCTATGGTATACAAATCAACCTGTGGCTTAACAGTGTCTTTGGTGTTGCCATAGTTTTTGTTTAACCATGCTACATCAATTTCAATATCAAAGTGGCCAATGTTGCAAACAATAGCTTTGTCTTTCATCAGTTTAAAATGCTCGCCTGTAATCAGGTCGCGACAACCGCTTGCAGTAACAATGATGTCAGCTTCCTTAACCGCATCAATCATCTTCTTCACTTCAAAGCCATCCATTGCAGCCTGTAATGCGCATATAGGATCAATTTCGGTAACGATTACACGACAACCCGCGCCTGCCAGTGAAGCTGCTGAACCTTTACCCACATCACCATAACCACCTACAACAGCAATCTTTCCGGCCAGCATTACATCAGTAGCGCGGCGGATAGAATCTACCAGGCTTTCTTTGCAACCATACTTGTTGTCAAATTTAGATTTGGTAACGGAGTCGTTTACATTGATAGCAGGAATTGGTAATGTACCTTTCTGCATTCTTTCATATAAGCGATGTACGCCCGTAGTTGTTTCTTCGCTTAAGCCTTTTACATGCTGAATAAGTTCAGGGTATTTATCAAAAACGATATTGGTAAGATCGCCACCATCATCAAGAATCATATTCAAAGGGCGTTCCGCGCTTCCAAAAAATAAAGTTTGTTCAATGCACCACTCTGCGTCTTCGTTGGTTTGTCCCTTCCAGGCGTATACACCAATACCGGCAGCAGCAATGGCAGCAGCGGCGTGATCCTGTGTAGAGAAAATATTGCAGGAACTCCACTTTACTTCAGCGCCAAGGTCAATTAATGTTTCAATTAAAACAGCGGTTTGAATGGTCATATGCAAACAACCCGCAATTCTTGCGCCTTTTAATGGCTGTGAAGCGCGGTATTCTTCGCGTATAGACATTAAACCGGGCATTTCTGCTTCTGCTAACCTTATTTCTTTACGTCCCCAGGCTGCAAGACTAATGTCTGCTACCTTATAAGGCAACGCAAAATCAATAGAGGATTTGGATACTGTTGACATGGTTAATTTTTTAAGATGGTTTTATTAAATATAATTTCTGAAATAGAAGAGTGAACAGGATTGCAAAGCTAAGGTGGTAGAACAGAATATGAGCCATTTATTGAATATTTGGGATAAAATCATGTTTTTTTTATTTTTACAGAATAAACATGTAATGAGGAATGAAAAAAGCCTATCAAAAAGAAAATGTGCCTTCTATATTACCCGTATTAGATGAAAAGGATCTGGCTATTCTGCGGTTGCTGCAGCAAAATGCAAGAATAACCGTTAGGGAGATATCCGATGCCATTCACCTGAGCACAACGCCTGTGCATGAAAGAATAAAACGGATGGAAGATACCGGCATCATCAAACAATATGCTACGCTTCTTGATCATACAAAAGTAAAAAAGGGATTGATGGTGATTTGTTATGTATCGTTAAAGCAGCACAATAAAATGGCAGGAGGTAAGTTTATAAAAGCCATTCTTGAAATGAATGAGGTAACGGAGTGTTATAATATTTCAGGCGATTTTGATTTTATGCTTAAAGTATCGGTGGAAAATATGGATGCCTATTATGATTTTCATGTAAACAAACTAAGCGAAGCAGAGAATATTGGCAACGTGCAGAGTGTTTTTGTGATGGGAATAATAAAACAAACGCACCAGTTGGTTTATTGATAATACTATCTTTTTTAAACACAACACAATACGCTTATTTTTGTTATTATAAGCGCAAAACATCTATATGCTCGACAATACTACTATAACTGTTATAGCCGCCATTATTATTGTTTGTTTTTTAGGTATCTACCTGTTTGTATACAAAACTGAAGTAAAAGCAATAAAGAAAGACGAGCAGAAGATAAATGCGGATAAATCGTTGCAGTTACAGGCATATGAAAGATTGACCATACTGGCCGAAAGGCTTTCATTGAAAAACCTTGTATCGCGTATATCTCCGGCAGGTATGCAGGTTGATGTATATCATTCGCTGCTGGTAGAAAGTATTAAGCATGAGTATGATTATAATCTTTCACAACAATTGTATGTTTCATCACAGGCCTGGCAGGCTATCACCAATCTTAAAGAACAGAATATTTTTATCATTCACCAATTAGCCAATACTCTTCCTGCCGGCGCTGCAGGAATTGATTTAGTAAAACGGGTACTCGAATTGCTGGACGCAGATCCTAAAACATCATTACATACCATTGTGCTCGACACTTTACGGTTTGATGCCAAGAAAATAATGGAAGGCGCTTAACATACCTGCCTGATCTTCATTTCGTTTTTTGATAGATATACCCCCGCTCTGGGCTTTCTATATAAATTGTTAATAGAATTCTCTAAAAGTGATATAAAAAAATAATCACACTATTTTCACGTTCGCCAAGCAGCACTTTAAAGTTGTGTAATAGTTATTACATTTGTCGCACTTTCAATAATAAAACAATATGAAGTTATTTTTCCTGCAGGTAGCTACTGATTCTATTAACAAAGCGGTGGCAGCTCAACATGGTATTCCTGAACCAGGTTCAAAAATCAGTTTATGGGATCTGCTATTATCCGGCGGGTTGATCATGATTCCTTTAGCATTGTTACTCGTAGTGGCCATTTTCTTCTTTTTTGAAAGATTGATCGCTATTCGCAACGCTGGTAAAATAGACTATAATTTCATGAGCATCATCCGCGATCATGTAACCAATGGAAATGTAACAGCAGCAAGATCGCTGGCTAAAAATACGTTTAACCCGGTTGCGAGAATGATAGATAAAGGATTGCAGCGTATAGGCAAACCTATTGAGGCTATTGAAAAAAGCATGGAGAATGTAGGCAAGCTGGAGATATATAAAATGGAAAAAAACATTACCGTTCTATCGCTTATCGCTGGTATTGCGCCGATGTTCGGTTTTTTGGGAACTATTGTTGGTATGGTACAATTGTTTTACGGTATTTCTTCAACAGGTGAATATACTTTGGGAACTATTGCCGGAGGTATATACACAAAGATGGTTACATCTGCCAGTGGTTTGATTATTGGTCTGTTGGCATATGTAGGTTATAATTATCTTAATGCACAGATTGATAAGAATGTAAACAGGATGGAAGCTTCAAGTGCAGAATTTATTGACATACTGCAGGAGCCAACGAGGTAAAACTGATTCCTGAAACTTGAAACCTGTAACTTTATAAAGGAATGAATTTAAGAAAAAAATTAAGGGGTCACGCGGAAGTTCACACCGGTGCATTGAACGATATATTGTTCATTCTGTTGTTGTTCTTTCTTATTGTATCTACATTGGCCAACCCTAATGTAATAAAAGTTTCTGCGCCTAAGGGTAAGAGTGATACCAAGGCAAAACAAACCGTGGTAGTGTCTATAGATAAAAACAACCAGGCATATATCGGGCAGAAAAAAATACAACTGAACGATCTTGAAAATGAATTGAAAATAGTATTGTCTAAAGAAACCGAGAAACCTTCTGTAGTGGTAAATGCAGATACAGCCGGCCATTGGGGTGATGTGTATAAAGTATTGCAAACTGCCAAAAAATTAGGCGCTTCTGCTGTGGCTTCGGTGAATGCGAACTAAGTGGTGAATGGTGAGAGGTCAATAGTGAATAATGAGATGTGAAACGAAAAACGTGAGATATAAACCATATAGTAGTAAACGACAATTTGCTTTGTGTTCCTTTGTTTTTCCGTGCCCTTGTGGTTCAAAAAAGATGACCGTCATTTAGTAGCTTTAACCATCCGGTCTTTACCCTGCATATCTTTTTTCACCTGCGCATTTATAAATCCTTTTTGCGTCAGCAGTTGCTTTACTTGTTCTCCCATTGCTTCATGAATTTCGAAATACAGGCTACCTCCAGGGTTTAGGTGAGACTGCGCGAAATCAACAATTGCATTGTAAAATAAGAATGGGTCTTCATTTGCAACAAACAATGCAAGGTGTGGTTCGTGCTGAAGAACATTGGGGTGCATAGCTGTTTTGTCAGATAACGGAATATAGGGAGGATTGCTGACGATGACATCAAAAGTGGGAAGTACAGAAGGGTATGGTTTGTTGAGTATATCTGCCTGCTGAAATGTAATGCTGGTTTGTTGCGTATCTGCATTCCTTTGTGCAACCAGCAATGCTTCATTACTAATGTCTACTGCCCACACCTCAGCGGCAGGCATGTTCTTTTTCAACGCTATGGGAATACACCCGCTACCGGTCCCGATATCAAGAATGTTAATTGGTTGCTTATTTGTTTCCGCATCTTTAAGCATCCATTCCACTAATTCTTCAGTTTCAGGGCGTGGAATCAGCACATGCTCATCAACATATAGCTTCATTCCGTAAAACCATGCTTCGTGCAATACATATTGAACAGGCTGATGCTGCAAAAGCAGCGCAGTATATTGATGCAATATAACTTCCTGTGAAGATGTGAGCTGTGTTGCTTTGTTTATTACTATATCCAGCTTTAAACCAGTAATAAATCATGAGGTTTTCCATATTCTCCGCTTCACGCTGATCATAAATAGGACAAAAAGTCTGCGGGAAATATAATGATAACCTTCAGTAATAGTCATGCGCAAAGATAATTCATCGGCGGTCAGCAATCAGCATTCAGTATTGAACCCAAAGGATACAGAGTAACACACAAAGAGAAGTTTGTGGTTTAACGTTTATTGTAAAATACAAAAAAGCAAACCCAAATTATTGAGCTTGCTTTACTAGGATGTATTTCCCTGTAACCAGAAACTTATAACCTGTTACTATTTGATGGGTTCATCCAGGTTTGGATAGTAATTTACTCCCCACCATTCGTATCTTTTAAATTGAATTGGAATGCGTGTTTTGAAATTATCCCAGCTTTTATTTTTTACAGGGCTCCAGAAAACTTCACTTAATGCAGTGAGCCTTGGAAAAATCATATACTCTACTTTCGACGGATTGGCCATGTATTCTGTCCATACATTTGCCTGCGCTCCTAACACATAATGATATTGCTCCGGTTTTAACTCCTTAGGTATTGGATCATAACTATATGCCACCTGTAATGGAAGATAGCCGCCGATAGTAACCGAATCTTCTTTTTTGCGTTGTGAATGATCAATATAAACATAAGTACCAGGTGTCATAATTACATCGTGATTTTGTTGCGCGGCTTCTATACCACCTTTCTCTCCGCGCGCCACCATTATAGCATTAGGCGCTAAACCGCCTTCCAGTATTTCATCCCAACCAATCATTGCCTTGCCTTTACTGTTGATGTATTTTTCAATACGGCTTACAAAATAACTCTGTAATCCATGTTCATCTTTTAACCCTTTTTCTTTAATAAGATTCTGACAGAACTCCGATTTTTTCCAGGCTTCTTTGGGGCATTCATCACCGCCAATATGAACATATTTTGAAGGGAATAAAGGAATTACTTCGTCTAACACATCCTGTAAGAACTGAAATGTATATTCACTTGGGCAATATACATCTTCAAATACACCCCAAGCCTGTTGTACATTTTTGCTGGTTGTATCTCCGCTCCACGCAGTATTTTTTGCAGGTTGTGTGGGCTTATCAGGAAAACAACTTAGTTGCGGATAAGCTGCAATTGCTGCAGAGGAATGCCCCGGTAATTCAATTTCAGGAATAACCGTAATAAAACGATTGGCGGCATACTCCACTATTTCTTTTACCTGTTCCTGCGTATAAAAACCACAATATTTTTCTCCATCATTTCCTTTGCCGGGATAACGCCCAATAATGGTTCCGTTTCTGCAACCACCTACTTCAGTGAGCCGTGGATATTTTTTTATTTCAATACGCCAGCCCTGGTCTTCGGTTAAGTGCCAAGGAAAAGTATTGATCTTATGCATGGCAAGTAGATCAAGATATTTTTTTACGAAATCCACATCGAAAAAATGACGGCATACATCCAGCATCGCTCCCCTGTATGCAAAGCGGGGATAATCTTCGATAGATGCGGCAGGAATACTAAATGCGAGGCAGATTTTTCAACAGGCAATAATTGTATGAGTGTTTGCATGCCATAAAAAGTTCCCTGTGGTCCATCGCCTTTAATTTGTATAGAAGCAGGTGTAATATCCAATATATAACGTTCAGGTTTATCAGGCGATTTTACAAAAGTGTTGGTAGAAAAGCTGATAAAATTTTTGACGCCTTTAGCTGCTGTTTTTAATGTGAAGCCATAATATTGCTGGAGATAAGCATTAAAAAAATCTACTGTATTTTTTTCTGTTTCGTTTCGCGTAACGATCACCGTATGTTCATTCAGTTTAAAACTGCCGGTTTTAATTTGTGCTTTTACAGGCACAGGAATAATAGGTAAAGCTGTTTGCGCATTCAATTGCAGTAAACAGAAACTCAATAACGTAACAAAAACTGTTTTCATCATATTAATTTAAAATAGGTAAAACGATGCAAGAAGCATTATCGTTATCGTGATAAACGCGTATCACGCATTTTTGAAAGTCCCTTTTTTTGGTGCTGTAAATATCTGTAAATTTTTGTGGATTGCGGTCCATTAAAGGAAACCATGAGCTCTGTACCTGTATCATGAGGCGATGCCCTTTTTTAAAAGTATGCGCTACATCAGGCATGGTAAATTTTACGTGTTCGGTTTTTCCGGGAGTGAACGCTTCCGGGTTTTCAAAACTGTTCCTGTACCTGCCCCGCATAATTTCTCCTCTCACCATCATCTGGTAACCTCCCATCGGATAACGATCATCTCCAGTATATTTAAAGTCGTCGGGAAATGCATCTACTATTTTTACCACAAAATCAGCGTCTCGCTTGTACTAAGGCTCACCACAAGGTCTGCATTAACAGGTCCCCCCAGGGTGAGGTCTTTTCCAGTACGCCTGTTTCAAAAGTTAATACATCTGTACGGCGTGATGCGAAGCGTTGGTCATCTGTCATATATTCTCTTGTGCGGTATAAGTGTACACCTTCCGCATATGGTACAGGCTTATCAGGATCGCTTATATATTCAGTATAGCTGTTTTGTTTGGTTGGTAACGCATTAGCAAGTCCACCATCAGGCTGAAAATAATATGGCTGCATTTTCATGGCTGGTGGCCATACAGTTGTTTTACGCCATTTATTTTCACCGGAAAAAAAATACGTTAGCGCCAGTGGTGGCGCTATCGCTGCCTTTTCCTTTGAGATAATAATTGAAGAAGGGAATTTCCAATGTTTGAGTGTAATACTCCGCTGTATTGCTGCCAAACTGAATATTACCCAAATGTGTGCAGACGAATTCCATTGTCCATGATACCATGGACCCATCACCAACCTGCAATTGGTCTGAGGGCTTTGATTTTTTATAGCCTTATATGAATTCCAAGCTCCAAAACAATCTTCCGCGTCAAAAGTTCCACCTACGATCAACACCGCCGGTTGAATATTGTACAAAGACACTCTTGCATTGCGCGCCTTCCACCAGGCATCATAATCGGGGTGTGCAAACATTTCTTTTACAAACCGCGAACTATCGTCCATGAGTTTGGCAACGTTAGCTATTGGCCCCGATTGAAGATAAAATGCATAATTATCTCTGGAGGGAATAGCGTAACCATCTGCGCCAACGGTAGTGGGAGCGGGGCGTGGTTTGCCAAACCCACTGTAAAAATTTGTAGCGTCCATTAAAGAAAATGCGCCATTATGATGCCAGTCGTCGCCCATAAACCAATCGGTTACGGGTGCCTGTGGTGAAACTGCTTTTAAAGCCGGATGACCACAAGCTGCCGCCATGGTGGAGTAAAAACCCGGGTAAGAAGTGCCCAGCACACCCACTTTACCATTATTGCCTGTAATATTTTTTATCAACCAGTCAATGGTATCATAAGTATCGCTTGCTTCATCAATATCTTTTTTAGTTTTTTTATTTTTTATAAAAGGGCGAACATCTTCAAATATGCCTTCACTCATCCAGCGTCCACGCACATCCTGCATTACCATAATGTATTTTTCCTGCAGGTAACTTTTATAATGTCCGTTCCAGAAATCGTTGAATTCATTTTCGCCATATGGAGCGCAGGAATAAGGCGTTCGTGTCATTAATACAGGATGTTTCTCTGTATTGTCTTTAGGAATATATAGCGAGGTAAATAATTTTATTCCATCCCGCATGGTTATATACATTTCCTTTTTGTAATAATTGTTTCTTATCCATGCCGAGTCCTGCGAAGTAATAACCAGCATAGCGTAAACGAAAACCAGTAAAAGGAAAAATCTTTTCATACCGTATAATTATGGGCTGCTAAAAAAAATAATCGCTAATTTAAAGATATTGTCCCTGTCTATTAATGACCTGTTAACAAAAAAATTAAACAAACGTTTGATTTATTGATATGTTTATCCCTACCTTTGCGTCCTGATTTTTAAGCTTACTGGAATACCTCATTGTTTGTTATTGCCAAATTGAAAACGGATTGTACCCTAAAGCGGTGTAACTTTTTAGTCGTGCCATTTTTATTTTATTAAAATTATTTATGAGATACGGGGCGTTGATTCTTTTTTCCTTCTTCTTTTTTACTACTCAGGTATCTGCACAACGGCAACGGGATTCTGTGTTGGCAGAAGCCACTTTGCCAAATGTTATTCAATATGCTTTGAAGCAGCAGCCTGTAATACAGCAATCATTAATTGATGAAAAGATTACTGACCTGCAGATAAAGTCAAGACTGGCAGACTGGTATCCGCAGATCAATTTTAATTATATATACCAGCATAACTTCCAGGTGCAAACCAGTATCTTTCAAGGTAACCCTGTAAAACTGGGCGTGGATAATACATCTGCAATACAGTTTAGCGCCTCTCAAACTATCTTTAACCGCGACGTATTACTGGCAAATCAAACTGCCGGCATTGTACGTCAGCAAGCCAAGCAAACAACTTCCAGCAACAAGATTGATGTAGTGGTAAATGTGTCCAAGGCTTTTTATGATGTACTGGCTACGGAGCAACAGATAAAAGTTACGGATGAAAACATTGTGAGGTTGCAAAGAAGTCTTAAGGATGCTAAAGCACAATATGATGCCGGTGTGGTAGATAAAACAGATTATAAACGTGCTACTATTGCAGCAAGCAATGCTACTTCACATCCAGAAAGAGTAGTGATGAGGCGCTAAAGGCAAAAAAAGAATATTTGAAAAACCTGATGAATTACCCGGCGAACGCTTCTTTAAATATCGTGTATGACAGCACTACTTTAGAAAAAACGACGTTGGATACTGGTAAATGCTGAATATGAAAAACGCATAGAATACCAACTTTTGCAAACGCAGCGTAAATTACAAATAGCAAACATCAGCTACAATAAATGGAGTTTTATTCCTTCGCTGTCTGCTAACGGTGCATATAACTTAAACTACCTCAATAATAATTTCAGCAAATTATACAATACCAATTATCCCAACTCTTATGCAGGGCTTACGTTAGCCTTTCCCATATTCCAGGGTGGTAAAAGATTGTATAACATACGTCAGGCGCAATGGCAATTAAAACGCACGGACCTTGATATAGTAAGTTTGAAGAATGCGGTGAACAGTGAGTTTAGTTCAGCTATGGCAAATTACAAAGCCAATCTTGCCAATTACCTTGCTGTTAAGGAAAATGTTGATCTGGCAAAAGAAGTATATAATGTTATCCAGTTACAATACAGGTCTGGTGTAAAAACTTATCTTGAAGTGATTACCGCGGAGACGGATTTACGCACTGCGCAGCTTAATTATTTTGACGCGCTGTATGGCGTACTGAGCAGCAAGATTGATGTGGAAAAAAGTTTGGGTACTATTAATCCTTAAAATAAACTGCTTTGTTGTTATTGTGAAGATGACAGCAATATTTGATTATTGAAATTTTGAACTGATATATATGTTATTAAAAAGAGCAGCGTTTTATATAGTAACAGGTACTGTGGTTTTATTATCTGCCTGTGGCACAAAAAACAACAGCCGTGCAACAAAGGCACTCCGCCTGCCGTATCTGTTACGTGGGCCAAATGCCAGACGTAATGCAGTATATTATGATGAATATCCAGGCACTGTTGTGGCCCCGCCAAAACCGAACAAATATACGTGCACAAAAATTCCACGGGTTATCAATACTACTATTTATTTAAAGATGGTGATAAAGTAAAAAAAGGGCAACGTTTATACGCGATAGATCAGCAATTGTATAATGCCAATTACCAGCAGGCGCTTGCGAGCCAGGCGGTACAGGAAACTAACCTGCTGAAGGCGCAGAAAGATGCAGACCGCTATCATGAGTTGGATAAGAATGATGCGATTGCTAAACAGCAGGTAGATTATGCTGATGCCGCGCTTGAAGCTGCAAAAAAACAGGTGGATGCTGCAAAAGCCAATGTAAACGCGGTAAAAGCGAATGTCAGTTTCTCGTCTATTCCTGCTCCTTTTACCGGAACTATCGGTATATCGCAGGTGCGCGTGGGCACTTCGGTTGTGGCTGGTCAAACTATATTAAATACTATTTCTACAGATAATCCTGTTGCGGTTGATTTCACCATAGATCAAAAGGAAGTTTATCGTTTTTCGCAATTGCAGGAGCAAAAAAAATCAGGCGATTCTACTTTCTCCATCGCTTTCGGCGATGATGTATATCCCATGCACGGCAGCATTAGTTTTATTGATCGTGCGGTAGATCCTCAAACAGGTACTATTAAAACAAGGCTTTCATTTCCAAACGATAAAAACATACTGAGGGCTGGGCTGAGTTCCTGCTGTGCGTGTTTTAAATAAAGCAGACCAGCAATCGGTAATTATTCCTTATAAAGCGGTTACAGAACAACTGGGAGAGTTTTTTGTATATGTAGTTGGTGACAGCAGTAAGGTAACGCAGCGTAAAGTACAGTTGGCAAGACAGATTGGTACCAATGTAATTGTGAAAGACGGATTAAAAGAAAGTGAGCATATAGTGGTTGAAGGCGTACAGAACCTTCGCGAAGGAGCGGTGGTGACAACGCAAAAGCCTCAACCTCCTGCCACAGCAGCACCAAAAAAGTAATTGCTAGAGACAACAATTCATAAAGATTACTAACATCTGTGTAAAGGAATCAGGCAATAGGTGTCAATTAGTATTATTCACTATTGACTATTGACTATTGACAATTCACTAATGATCATTCACCATTCAGTATTATGATAGCAGACGTATTTATTAAGCGGCCGGTAACGGCAATCGTTATATCCATTGTGATTGTATTGGTGGGCATTATTTCGCTGATCAATCTTCCTGTAGCGCAGTACCCTGAGATATCTCCGCCCACGGTGAACATCTCCGGTAATTTTACCGGTGCCGATGCACAAACTGTGGAGCAAACTACCACTACTGCAATAGAAACGCAGGTGAATGGTACGCCTGGCATGACGTATATGAGCAGTAACAGCGCCAGCAGCGGACAAAGTAATATTACCGTAAACTTTGAAGTAGGTACCGATATTAATATAGCCACCCTTGATGTACAAAACAGGGTGAGTGTAGCGGAACCAACATTGCCCGATGCGGTAAAGCGTTTGGGCCTAACTGTTCGTAAGCGTAACCCGAGTGTGATGGCTGTGTTAGGATTCTACTCACCTAAAGGCACACACGATGCATTATTCATCGGGAACTTTGTAAATATGTATGTGAAAGACGCCGTGCTTCGTGTAAAAGGAGTGGGTGACGTGCTTTCGCGCTCAGATGACTTTAGTATGCGTGTGTGGCTCAATCCTGAAAAGATGGCCGCATTAGCTATAACACCAGCCGAAGTGAATGCCGCATTGCAGGAGCAAAACCTGCAGGTCGCTGCCGGTACTGTTGGTGGTAATCCGCAACCCAACATGCAAACTTTTGAGTACAGCGTACTAACCAACAGTCGCATCAATAAACAGGAAGATTTTGAAAATATAGTAGTGAGAAGTAAACCGGGAGATGGTAATATTGTTTATCTGAAAGATGTTGCGAGAGTTCAACTCGGTCGTTTCGATTATGGAATCAATGCGTTTGTGGATAATTGCAAAACCCGCCTCCTTTTTATTGATTTACCAGGCCTCAGGCGCTAAAATGCATTGGATACTTACAAAGGCGTAATGGCGAAGATGGAAGAAATGAGAAAAACATTTCCGAAAGATATTGATTTTCTTATTCCGCTCGAAACAGTTTCTGTGGTAAATGCTTCAATAGGAGAAGTAGTAACAACTTTAATTGAAGCATTGATTTTAGTTGTTCTTGTGGTGTTTTTATTTTTACAGAACTGGAGAGCAACATTAATACCGGTACTCGCAATTCCCGTTTCACTCATCGGAACATTTATCTTGTTTGGTCCAATGGGCTTTACTATTAATACACTCACTTTATTTGCGTTTGTATTAGCAATCGGTATTGTGGTAGATGATGCGATTGTGGTGGTAGAAGCTGTGCAGCATAATATAGACCACGAACGTATGTCGCCCGCTGAAGCTACCCGTAAAGCGATGAAAGATATATCAGGTCCTGTAATAGCCATTGCCTTGATATTAGCCGCGGTATTTGTTCCCGTAGGGTTTATACCCGGCATTGTAGGACGATTGTATCAACAGTTTGCTATTACTATTGCTGCTTCGGTATTGATCTCCGCATTTGTGGCATTGTCGCTTACACCGGCATTGTGTACCATTATGCTGAAGCCATCAAAACCTGAAGATGCAAAAAAGAATATTTTGGAAAAATTTTTCGCAGGATTCAATCATTATTTTGGAAGACTTACGAATAGCTATACAAGGGGTGTGGCAAAATGGATCAGGGCTACTCCATATGTTATAGTAATGATGGTGGTGCTGTTTGTTGGATTATTCTTCCTTTTTAAAAATAAGCCAACAGGTTTTATTCCTACAGAAGATGAAGGAAGAGTGCTGGTTACCTACGAATTACCAGAGGCAGCTTCTACATCAAGAAACCTGGTACTGTTAAGAGAATTGATTAACAGAATTGGAACGCTCCCTGAAGTAAAAGTTGTGGGAGGTATATCAGGCTTAAATATTATCAGTGGTTCAAACAGGTCGAATGCAGGAACCATATTTGTGAACCTGAAGCCATGGGATGATAGAAAGGGAGAGGGACATCATGCGCAGGATATAATGAATAAGTTGAGAGGGATGACGAGTGATATAAAAGAGGCGCGGATACTTCTAATTGCTCCTCCTGCTATTCCCGGTCTCGGAGCAACCGCGGGTTTTACATTTGAGTTGCAGCAAACCAGCAGCACAGATGATGTAAAACAATTTGAAAAAGTAGCCCAGGCTTTTATAGCCAAATTAAATCAGCAGCCTGAAATTGGCGCAGCATATACTTTCTTTACTTCACGCTCTCCCAGTTACCAGGTAGATGTTGATAAGGAGCAAGCTAAAAAACTTGGTGTATCTGTATCTGAAGCATACACTACTTTATCTACTTTTCTGGGAAGCAGCTATGTGAATGATTTTAATTTATATGGAAGAAACTTCCGTGTAATGTCGCAGGCTGATAGTTCTTACAGGAGTTCTCTGGAGGGAATGCAAAAGTTTTATGTGCGCAACAGCCAGGGTAATATGGTTCCATTGGGTTCTTTAATAACAACCAAAATAATTGAAGCGCCGGCGGTATTATCGCATTATGTTTATCGTTCAGTTGAAATTAATGGAAGTCCAAAGCCGGGTGAGTAGTGGTCAGGTACGTTGCATTAAAAAGGGTAGCGCAAACATTACCTGCGGGATATGGCTTTGAGTTTTCTGGAATGAGTCGTGAAGAGATATTGGCAGGCAACCAGCAGTCTATCATCTTTGCTATATCTCTGGTGTTTGTGTTCCTTTTCTTAGCGGCATTGTATGAAAGCTGGTCAATACCTTTCTCTGTATTATTCGCTGTTCCAATCGGCGCGTTAGGATCAATACTTACGCTTACTTTGTTGCCCAAATTATCAAACAATATTTATGCACAGATTGGTTTGATCACCTTAATTGGTTTGGCTGCAAAGAATGCCATATTGATTGTGGAGTTTGCCAAAGAAAGAGTAGATACGGGCATTGATATTACCCATGCAACATTGCAGGCGGTAAAACTTCGGTTACGCCCCATCATTATGACTTCCGCCAGTATTTATATTAGGCGTATTACCGCTCGCATTTGCGGAAGGCGCCGCCGCTGAAAGCCGTAAAATGACCAAAGCTGGACGGTGTTTGGAGGGATGCTTGCAGCTACTACATTGGCGATATTTGTGGTGCCGGTATTATTCGCGTTAATTACCAGACTTTCCTATGGCAAAAAATTGAAACGTTTACAAGAAGAAACGCGAAGGCAACATGAAGTAGATAAGGCTGCTGTTAGCGGCAGAGTATAGCATCAACTATAACATTTTTACATCCGGATGATACATTGTTATTATCCGGATTTTTTATTTACAACAGGTTCTTTTGGGTAATTGCCGTCTATTTTAACTATGAGTTGGTTGTAATAGTTTAATCTCCTTCAAATTCTTTTATAATTCCAAATCGTACGAACATCTCCTCGCTATACCAAATTTCTTTCCTGGTTTTTTGTATTACATCTGCATGCTGCGGTGTACGGTATGCACATTTTTTCATATCATCAATGTTGTTCCATATGCTGAATGTAGCCTGTTTAATAAATGGCACCTCACCTATGCTAACCGAATAAACCAATCCTTCAGCATTGTTTAATAGAGTTGATGTAACAGGAACATGTTGCCAGAACCTCCTGATTTTTGAGAGAACAGCAGTTTTGTTAAAACTGCCACCCTTCCTGTATAATCTCTTTTATCATTAAAAATGCCAAAGGCTAGTTTGCCGTCCCATGTGCCATGCCCCGAGAGTGGTTCAAGCACAATTGTTCTTGTTGTGCATTGCCAGAAGCGCCACCATCCCGTTATAAATTTTCCATATACATTTTTTAACAGGGCTTCATGAGTATCAGGTACTATTTCATATTCTCTAACTGCCATTACAGCCCATTGCTGCCAGTCTGGACTTTTGCTGAAACCACCGCCTTTACCGCATCCCAGTAATTTCCAGAAGTGTATTTTTTTGTTTGTCCATAGCGGAATACGGTGTACTGCCATGGCCAGCAGCGCGAAAAAGATGTATTTTTTGGGATAATGTATAATTGTGAGTGTAACGAGTATTGTCGGCTTTTCCTGCTTCATAATAAATATGGGTGCATTTAAAATTGTGGCACCATGTTTCCCTTTACACCTGAGGTGCAGAGGGGAGTTAAGTGGTGGAAGTAAAAAAATGTGGCTACAATTTAGAATGCACCCCATGATATTTACGCAAACGAATGTCCAATTTTTTTCTTATGATAATCCATTTTAGCAGAAATGCGCTTACATTTACCACTAGTTTAAAAACGGTTTTAACGATTCCACAAATGAAAAAAAAATATTTCAACGCTATTCGCTTTCCTTCTTGTATTTTTATTTTTCCTGTAACAAACGTTCTGGTAATCAAGGGTGTTATTTGCTAAAACCATGAGGGTTTCATCATGAGTCTATTGCGGTTGCCATTCTGCTATTGAAAAGCTAGGGAAGGAAAACGCCTTTGATCGATACTACTACTAATGCCGCGATGTTTACAGAAGATACATTGAAGAAATATTCAGCTGCTATTTTTCTGAGTACGCAGGTGCATTGTTTGATAATAACGAAAGGTGGCATTGCAAAGATACATCCAGGCAGGCGGAGGTTACATGGGTATACATGCTTCTACCGATGCGGAGTATGATTGGGGCTGGTATAACCGGTTAGCCGGAGGATATTTCTTAAGTCATCCCCATCAACGGAAGCAAAGCTTATAGTAAAGGATAAATCCCATGCTTCCACAAAAACATTTGCCTGATGTGTGGACAAGAAAAGATGAGTGGTATAATTTTAAAAAACTCAATCCAGATGTTCCTTGTATTGATTTCCATTGATGAAAAAAGTTATGAAGGCGGAAAGAACGGAGATAATCACCCGATGGCATGGTACCATGAGTATGATGGTGGCAGAGCTTTTTATACAGAGTTAGGGCATACAGACGAATCTTATGCCGATCCTCTGTATTTGCAACATATATTGGGTGGTATTCAATATGCTATTGGCGATAACAAAGAACTCGATTTCAGTAAGGTCACTGCGCAGTATGCACCTGATGAAGATCGTTTTACCAAAACTCCATTGATACAGGCGCAGTTTTATGAGCCAACTGAAATGACGATACTGCCTAATCTTGATATATTGGTTACACAACGCAGGGTGAAATAATGCTGTATAAAAAAGACAGTAAGGAAATTAAACAGGTTGGCTTCTTAAATGCTTATTTCAAAACTACCACTACAGGCGCAAATGCCGAGGAAGGTGTATTGGGCATTCAGAAAGATCCGAACTTCAGCAAAAATCATTGGGTATATATTTTCTATAGTCCTAAAGATACTTCCGTAAACAGGCTTTCCCGGTTTACGTTTGAAAACGATTCAATTGATTCCAAATCTGAAAAAATAATCCTGCAATTCTATTCACAAAGAGAAATGTGCTGCCATACCGGTGGTTCGGTGGCGTTTGGTGGCGACGGACTATTATATGTTTCTGCAGGTGATAATACCAATCCGTTTAATGAACCTAACCAACCTTATACCAGCAAAGGGTTTGGTCCGCTGGATGATCGCCCTGGTCATTTGCAGTATGATGGTAGGAGAGGTGCAGGTAATACCAATGATTTAAGGGAGATTTTGCGTATCCGTGTAAAGGATGATGGTACATATGAAATTCCTGATGGCAACCTGTTTCCAAAAGGAACTGAAAAAACAAGACCTGAGATATATGTAATGGGTAACCGAAATCCATATCGTATTTCTGTTGACCAGAAGAATGGTAATTTATACTGGGGTGAAGTAGGACCGGATTCTGGTGTGGATAGCTTTGGCGTTCGCGGTCCACGTGGTTATGATGAGTTGAACCAGGCAAGAAAAGCCGGCTTTTTTGGTTGGCCGTATTTTGTAGGTAATAATTATCCCTATAACCGTTACGACTACGCGACAGGTCAACATGGCGAGCCTTTTGATCCGGCAAAACCAGTAAATGAGTCGAGAAATAATACGGGATTAAAAGAACTTCCGCCAGTGTCGCCTGCATTTATCTGGTATCCTTACGCGGCTTCTCCTGATTTTCCACAGGTAGGCAGCGGCGGACGTAATGCAATGGCTGGTCCGGTATATTATACAGATATGTATCCTAAAGAAACCCGCATGCCAGATTACTTTAATGGTAAGCTGTTTATTTACGACTGGATCCGTGGTTGGGTAAAACTGGTTACCATGCAACCTAATGGCGATTTTGAGAAGATGGAGCCATTTATGGAACATACTAAGTTTCACAATGCCATAGATATGGAGGTGGGACCCGATGGTAAATTATATGTACTGGAATATGGTACTGCCTGGTTTGCGAAGAATGATGATGCAGGTTTAAGCCGCATAGATTATAATCCCGGAAACCGCGCGCCCAAAGTGGGTGAGATAAAAATTGACAAAACATCAGGGGCATCGCCTTTAACCGTGAAAGTATCTGTAGAAGCTAAAGATCCCGAAGGTGATGCTATTACTTATATATGGTCTACCGGCAGCGGGCAGACGAAGGAAACTAAAACTCCTGAAGCGGAACTGGTATTAGATAAACCCGGCGATTATGCAGTTACTGTTGAAGCCAAAGATGATAAAGGCGCTGTTGCCAAAAGCAATATGGTGAATGTATATGCCGGCAACACGGCTCCTGAGGTAGCTGTAAAAATTACGGGTAATCAAACCTATTATTTTGCCGGTAAACCAGTTGCCTATAGCGTTGGCGTAAATGATAAAGAAGATGGCAATGCACTTGATGCAGCCAACCTTTACGTAACTGCAGATTATATGGATGGAGATGATAAAGCTGCCATTCCACAAGGACATCAACAAGCCGCGGCTGCAGTGGGTGGCAAGAGTATCATGCTGTCGCTGGATTGTAAAAGTTGCCATAAGGTAGATGAAAAATCTATCGGACCCGCCTTTGCGGAAGTAGCTAAAAAGTATAAAAAAGATGAGAAAGCCCCGGCTTACCTGGTAAGCAAAATAATAAAAGGAGGAAGTGGTGTTTGGGGCGAAACGGCGATGGCAGCGCATCCAAACCTGGCAGAAGGAGATGCTAAACAAATTGTGCAGTGGATTCTTTCATTAGCTAATGAGGGCGGTGTAAAAAAATCTTTACCTCCAACCGGAAGCGTTCCTGTTAAGGAAGTAAAAGAAGATAAAGTGTTATACATTTCTGCCACCTATATGGATAAAGGTGGCGCCGCTATAAAGCCGTTGGCAGGCTATGGTGGAGCTATTTTGAAAAGCAGCAAGCTGATGTTTGATGGCGTGAAGGAAATGGATAAATATGCAGTGGTAGATTATGATGGCGCAAAAGTAATGGTAACTCCTAAAGAACAAGGTTGGTTCCGCATCAGTGATCTTGATCTGCAGGGCGTAAGTGGTGCTGAATTAAATATCAGTTGGAAAGAAGCGCCAACCAGCGGTTATATTTTTGAAGTAAGATTAGGTACACCTGGTGGAAAGAAATTAGGAGAAGTAAGCCTTGCTCCTCCTGCAAATAACAAACAGACTTCAGCAAAACTCAGGATAAACTTTGATGTTATTGCAGATGCGCAAAAGCAAAGCCTGTATGTTATCAGTCGTCCTAAAGACGCCAATGAAAAGAACCAGGTTGGTGTAACTACACTAGAGCTGCTGGCGAAATAATAACATTGTCAATAAATTGAAATGACCCGTGAATATTCTCACGGGTCATTTTATTTGATATTTGAAATTTTTAATTGCTGAAAGCTCATGGCTGATAGCTGACGACTGATCGCTTTTTCAAACAATAATGATATTTTTACTGAAATATCTTTATATGCCTGCCAATAATAAAAATTCGCGTCGCCGTTTTATCCGCAATACTTCTTTAGCTGCCAGCAGCTTTTTTATAGTGCCACGCTATGTGTTAGGAAAAGGATATATAGCGCCAAGCGATAAACTTAATATCGCCGCTATTGGCGCAGGAGGAAAGGCGCAGGTGAATATTCCATATGCATATAATAATGGATCGGATAATATAGTGGCGCTTTGTGATGTAGATGACCGTGAATCGTTGAACATGCGTAAGAAATTTCCCAAGGCGCCTTATTATAAAGATTTCAGGGAAATGCTGGATAAAGAAAATAAGAATATTGATGCAGTAATAGTTACCACGCCAGATCATATGCACGCGGTACAGGCGATGGCAGTTATGCAAAGAGGCAAACATGTGTATTGCGAAAAGCCATTAACGCACGATATATATGAAGCGCGTATGCTTACCCGTGCTGCTGAAAAATATAAGCTGGTTACGCAAATGGGCAACCAGGGCAGTAGCGGTGATGATACGCGCCTCATTGAAACCTGGGTTCAATCGGGCGTAATTGGTGATGTACATACCGTGCATGTATGGACCAACCGCCCAACATGGCCACAAGGCGTGCCGGCTCCCGTAGGAAAGTTTGATGTGCCGAAAGAACTGGATTGGGAGCTTTGGTTGGGTACTGCGCCACAGCGCGATTTTAATCCTGCTTATCTACCTGCCATATGGCGTGGATGGGTTGATTTTGGTACCGGTTCTTTAGGGGATATGGGTTGTCATTTTATTGATGTGCCTTATCGCGCACTCAAACTAAAATATCCATTAGCTGTTGAAACCAGCGTTGGTTCGGTATATACGGGTTTCTTTCAGGAAGCCATTTATCCAGATAGTTATCCGCCTTCAGCCAAAACACATATTCAGTTTCCTGCAAGAGAAGGAATGCCTGCGGTAGAGATGATATGGTATGATGGCGGCATCCGTCCAAAACGCCCGGTGGAATTATTGCCCGATGAAGAAATGGGAGAGTTGGATGGGGGAATAATTTTTGAAGGCACTAAAGGGAAAATTATGGCAGGATTGTTTGGCCGAAAACCAACGTTATTGCCTACACGATTAATGAAGGAAACAACACTACCGTCATCAAAATTTGATTTGGTAGAAAGAGGCAGCGAAGGGCATCAGCAGCAATGGGTAAAAGCCTGTAAAAAAGGATATGGCGCTTATACCAGTTCTTCTTTTGATAAATCTGGCCCACTAACCGAAACAGTATTGATGGGTAATCTGGCTGTACACAGCTACAATTATTTTGAAACAGATAGCAAAGGCAATAAAAAATTCAACGGAAGAAAGCAATTGCTGTGG
>JBGALP010000064.1:0-21695 GCA_044223805.1 Agriterribacter sp. | reverse complement strand
TCTTATCAATAAGGAAATCATATAGATGTAATTTAACGGCGCATTTCAAATTTTCGCAGGGGTGGTGACACCATAACCGTCAATTTAATCAATGATAATTACAAAATACCCTGTTCCGTTAGGAACATTTCATAGGTAGAAAATATAGAAATGAAAGGATTGCGTGCCGTAGGTACGCTTTATGAAATGATGATCCCAACACAAAACGTTCCTAACGGAGCGATAAACGAATTACTGATTTAATTCTACCGATCATTAGCGTTTTGATATTAGTCAAACATTTTCAATTGATTATGATTTAGCTCTTTGAAATATTGTTTTTGAGTTTGCTGAAACAGTTGATTTATAGGCATTCTTTCAAAAATGGAGATACTTAAAATCTGTAGTATTTCGTAAAGCGATTGCTGAAGCATAAATTTCTTCTTAGCGATAGCTACAAGAACATATACAGAGACGGCAATCCATACTTGAGTTTTCACAGCATTTTCTGATTGTCCCCAAAAGGATTTGATTTTTAAATGCTGTTTAATCCATTTAAAGAACAATTCGATTTTCCATCGGTGTTTATAGAGTTGAGCTACCTCCGTTGCTTTAAGATGAAAGTTGTTTGTAAGAAAAATAAGTGTCTTTCCGCTTTCCTTATCATGAAATTTTATTCTGCGAATTTTTTCTGGATAATCTATGGCAGCATAATAATTGTTTAGTAAAACACTTTGATCGCACAACACACCGTTACTCTTATCAGATGAATATGATTTTGCACGACGGCAGTTCATGTTGTCTTTAGCTCTCGTAATATAAAAGGCATTACATTGATGAATTCTGTAAAGCCTCTTGTAGTCTACGTATCCTCTGTCCATGATATAAAAACTGCTGGCTTCAAAAGAAATAAAATCGAGTGCATTTATATCATGAATTGAAGCGGTAGAAAAATAAATAAACTCAGGGATAGCGGTTTTCAAATCTAACTGTGTGTGCAATTTTATACCGCCTTTAGTGCTGCGAAAAGTAGCCCAATAAAATGTTGACAGACATAAATCTATAGTAGTAGCATCTATAGCAAATACATTATTCTCAAGTTCAACCTCAAGATCACTGCTGCCTAAATACAATTGCTTTGCATGCTTTATTAAGAGCATCGCTAAATCATAATAAATGAGGTAACAGCGATTTTCATTTGCAGTAGAAAGGGTACTTTTAGCAACCACTTCTCCTATACCTAAATGATATGTTTTATTAGCATTTGCTTTTAAACATAAAATGGTATCGCTTAAACTTTCCCGATGAGTGAGTTGTCCGAAAGCCATACATAAATATTGTTTCCAGCAACTAAAATCTTTCACTTTATAATCGCCTCTGTGGCGTTTGACAAGGGTTTGAAACTGCTTGTGTGAAATCAATTCCATAATTTGCGAGAAAACATATTTGCCTTGATTCATAACGTTTTGAAAATAAGCGAATTATAAAAGCGCAAATCTTCAAAAAATCAAATCGTTTCCAAAGCAAAATCTCCGCAAACTCAATACTGACAATACTTTCAAAGAACTATCTATTTCAACATCAAAACGCTAATGATGTTTTTGTATTGTTCATCTGTTACTGGCTGCAACCAAACTACATTGACATTTTCTTTAAAATTTGTAATGGCAATATGTACCAATTTTTCATTAGGCGATGCACCGTGCCAATGCTCAATGTTTTCAGGAATGTTGATTACATCTCCCGTTTGTATAATTTGGACTGTTCCCCCTTTTTCCTGGTAAAATCCTTGTCCTTCAGTAACAATCAGGATCTGCCCTTTCGGGTGTGTATGCCAGTTAGTTCTGGCGCCAGGTTCAAATGTTACGTTGCCCACCACAAATTCATTGTTCTTATCCCTGTTTACCAACACTTTTAAAAATGCATCACCCGTAAAATATTCGGGAGGTAATTTATCGCCTTTAGCAAAAATATTGTTTACTGATTCCATATTTATTTCTTTTGATTGAAATAATCATTTATTTGCCTGTTGCTGGCACAAATGGTCTGGGTAAGCAGCTCCATTTATGGTTACTATGTTAGCAATGAAGGTTATTTTTTAAAGATCGTCAACTGTTAATGCCAATGATACTGCGCCAACATTTTCCTGTGACCGGTGCAATTTAGTGGTATAGGAGATAGGAACAGTCGTTTTATGCAGTGTTTCTAAAAGACGCGAGTGTGGCGATATGCGCTATAATCTTCGTATATATTATATATTGGAAGTAACTAGATCATAATAAAAAACCACGAAGAGTTGAATGGTAAGGTTACGGAACCAAACCATTGCTCCACGTGGCTGTGTTTAACTAAAAAAACCTATCTACTGCACTTGCCGTTCTTTATATCATCCACTGTGGGATTATAACTATTTCCTGAAACATAATACCCTCCGGTATTACCACCACCTTTTACTAATTTTGTGATGCCACAAAGGCTGTTTAATATTGCGTTAGTATTGATATTGATGCCATTGATTGCACCTTCTACATTTGCTAATCCATCCGTGTTAGTAAGCTTATTGTTTTCGCTAACAGTAATACCATATTTCATTGATTTTATTTTCTCCAATCCCTGCAGATCTTTTAATGCATCGTTACGAACAAAATAGATACCTGCAACAGTGGTAAGCGATGTTAGCGCTTTTATAGAAGTGAGCTTCACATTGTCGGAAATATAAATTAGCCTGTTCTCGACTGAGCCGGTTGATTTCAGTTTCCCCAACCCTTCTAAACCCGTTAATCCACTGCTTACAATTCTTGTATCCTGTCCAATAGATTCAAGATTAGCGAAACCGGATATGTCCGTTAGATTCTTACCACCAAGGGTAAACATAGCTCCAACTGTTTTAAGCAATTTAAATCCTTTGATACTTGACAGCGGCCCATCATAACCTACTAAACGATCGCCTGAACCCGCAGCCTGTTCAAGAAACAGCGAATAATTAATATTGCTTAACTTGTTGAAGCCATTGATAGTTTTTAGTTTGATATTAACTCCTGGGATATTAGCATTAGAGATACTTAGATCACCATTTACAGATTCAAGACTCGCAAACCCATCAAGATTAGTGATGCCCGGGCAATTGGCAATAGTGAACCTTCCCGATGTTTTGAGAGATGGAAGATCAAATGTAGTTAAGGCTTGTGTTGTTTCGTATCCGCCCCACATATTAAATCCATTAGGCAACGACTCTAAAGCGTTCATATCAATAGCAGATAGCTTCACATTATGCGTAATATCAACGGCATCTGCTTCTTTAAATTTTGGCAATGTGAGTGTAACAAGTTCACCATTTTCTTTAACAGTAACATTTCCTTTTTCGTATAGTGGAAAGCTGGCAGTTTTTAAAACTTTGTTGGAATTGATGCTCAATCCTCCTGTTGATCTTAATTTATCTGATACCGCGGTAATGTCTGTGAGCACATCATTCCTTGTAATGCTAACCCAATCTACCATATTAGCAGGTATATTAATGCCCTGGAGTGTAGGTAGTTTTACGCATTGATCAATAGTAAGCCTTGCCGTACAAACAATTTTACTAATACCGCTTACCGATGTAAGCGAGGCATTATCTACAAGCGTCATCCCCCAACCACCTAATGTGCCGCTGGCGTTAGAAAATGTATTCAGATTTTCCAGTCCGGTTCCGGTAATTTCAATATTGCCGCATTTGTCTACTGATTTAAGATTAGGAATGGATAAGGTTTTCAGGTTAGGACTGGTAGTAATACTGATGTTATCGTTACCAAGTGGACTCACTTGTTCAATAGAAGGGAGCGTAAGTGCAACGAGTGATAAGTTATAATTAACGTGAATGCCCTGTACGATTTTAGTGGTAAGTTTTGGAAAAGCCGCGTTGATGAGCTGCCCATTTTCTACCAGGCTAAGCCACGAAAGATCTTCCAGTTCTGCAATGCCACCCAGGTTTGTTACGGTAGTTCTCCGCAACTCCAGTCCCCACACTTTTTTCAGTTTTGTTATTCCTCCAAGATCACCAACGTTTGCAATGTACAGTGTGCCTTTCACTTCTTCATAAGCAGAATCAATAAAAGCCTGCAGCGTTTTTGCATCGTTAATAGAATAATTTCCGTTATATGTCTTAAGCGTAGATGCTGGCGGTGTTTTGTCTTCACAAACAGCAACAGGATCGGGTATCATGTAAGCCACTGAAGGATTCACATTGTATTTTAGATCCTTTGTTTTTTTACCGGTTTGTAAATCATATACCGTCAACACCACATTGTCTATTCTTTCAGGCATCACTTTTGGGAAAAAATACTGAACAGTAAAACGGCCTTCACTACCAAATATAGGAGCTGTTGTGCTTTTGATAATTTTATTTCCACTGCGCATACTTAAAAAAGCATAGCCTGATTTAACCGGTTTGTTTTCGCAATTCACGGCTTTACCATTTACGTTCACAATAGTTTCTCCACTGCCTCCACCGTTGCCGGGAATAGTAATAGTAATTGTAGTTGGTGGATTAGTGGGCGTTACGGTAACGGTTACACTTTCTTCTTCTGATGCGAAAGTTGGGCCTTGGGGTTGAACCTCGTCATTGTTTGGTGTATAGTCATTATTTTGAGGATAGTCAGGTCCACCGGGTTGAACAGGCGTAACGGTAATCTCCAGTTCGTTGGTCATTTGAGGCAATGGAAATGTAGTGGTTACAGTTCCTCCCGGAGGATTACGGTCAGGATTAGGTGTAGGAGCTGGAAATGTATTGGTGTATAAGGTAGTTTTTGTTGGTTTATCTTTTACCGTTAGTATAAAATTGGGTGGACGATTGGTGATCTTGTCTATATCTTCATCAGGCATACTGGTAATATTGGGTATTATCCATCTTAGTATCATAGGCAATATCATCAGCGGGTTCCAGTGATCATAATTCCACACAGAAAAATGCGCTACTTTGCCTGTGTATTTTCCATTTTGTAAAGTCCCACTGCCTTCTTCTTTCCATATACCTTTGGTTTCATCAAAATACCACATGGCAATAGTTGATGAAGTCGATGATTGAAGACTTTGAGGAACAGGTATAGTTACCGTAGCCTGCATGCCTGATTTTATTTTCACCTTGTTACCATTATCATCCAACAGATCAATATGTGCCATGCCATAAGAGATCAAAGAACCTCTTTTATTTTCTGCATTATCAGCCGCAAGATCACCAGGCATACGTGCAAAAAAATCGGGACTTGTTGGATTTATGTAAGAGGATACCACATTTACCTGGCCATTGTATCCTTCAATCGCATTGGCTGGTAACTCAACCTTAATACCGCCTTTAGATGTCACCGCACCACCAGAAGCCGCATCAATTTTACCAATGCTTTTTTGTTCAGTCAATTTTATTAAAGGTGGATTTGACATCCCTTCTTTAACAGGTTGAAAAATACGGGAGCCTTTAAAGTATCCTGTTTTTGTAGCAGTGATATAGGCTCTGGCCTGGTCCATCATCACATCAATAAACAGAAATATGCCGTTTTCATCTGTAATGGTGGTATTAGCGCCTGCGCTTACAGTTACACCACTCAACGGTTTATCCTGTTCATTTACAATTCGCCCGAACACACTGGTTTTTACCATTACTCCTTCTTTAGGAAGATCCGGAATGTGTGTTGTGTCTCCGTTTCCTCCGGGATTGGAGAGATCGTTTTTTTGACAACTGTTGATTGCAATCATCAGCGCCATCATAAAGTATAAGATTAATTTTTTCATTCTGCCTTAGCTTTGAGTAAATAGATTTTTTTAGCAGAGCAAAAATGCTCTATATCATAGCCGGCAGAAATACATAATTTGTAGTATCTAACAGTAACCCATGCACGCAGATGCATTATGTCTTTCGCAATGTATTGATATAAAGCGCTATGAACGGGTTGAAAAGAAGCATATACTTAATTTGTAGTAGGGAGCTTTTATCAATAAAAACCTTTGTTTACTTTTAATATTCATTTTACGTAACTCATTCTGAATGACTTTCGTTTACCGATGTACGCTGCTCTGTTGCATGTTGTGCTTTTCCTTTGGGGGAATGGCGCAAACAAAACTTATTGACAGCCTTAAACAAAAAGTATATCAAGCCAGGAGCAACGAAGAAAAGCTTGAAGCCATTCTTCTTCTTTGCAATGAATACAAAAGCATTAACAGAGATACATTAGACTATTACTCATTTCTTTCCCGCGATCTCGCTGCAAAAACCAGCAATAAAAGAATGAAGCAGTTGGCTGAATTGGCGGTGGCATATGATTATTTTAGATGGGGCTGGGCTGATAGTGCCATCTTTACGGTTGATCCTTTAATAAAAGATAATAAGGTAACCGAGTTATCGGGGCGTGATATTTATTTTAAAGCTTCAAGAGTGAAAGCAATGAGTTATGCTTCGCGCAGCCGTTTTCAGGAAGGGCTTACTATTTTATACCAGATAGTGAGCGAAGCGGAGGCATATAAAGACAGCCTGGTGTTGGGTGAAAATATTAACTCTATAGGATCAATTGCTTTAGCAAGATCTCAACCGCGTGAAGCGCTTAACTGGTTTGCAAGAGCTTTAGCTTTTTCTGGTAATGCCAATAAATTTAAACCCAATAATGCCGCCATATTTGTAAACATGGCTGATGCATACAATCAATCAGGTAAAACAGATTCAGCTAATTTTTATATAAGCAAAGGAATTGCTCTTTTTAAAGAAACACAAAACCTTTCGAGCCTGGCAATTGCATTACAAAGACAGTCTAACATTTTTACGGCTGCCAATAAATTTGATTTAGCAGAAGCCGCTCTAAAAGAAATGCAGCAAACCAGGAAGCAGGCGGGCGACAGCGCCATGTACCAGGATGATAACCTCGCATTGATTGACTTTTATATTCAAACTAAACAAATTCCCAAAGCTATTCAGTTTTGCAAAGACCTTCTTGTAGTGGGAGACCTTCATTCAGATAATACAAAAACAGGATCCTCTGTATTTACCAACAGCATTAATTTAAGGCTGGGTTATTACGAACAACTTGCACGCTGTTATAAAATTACCGGCGATGCGAAATTGTACCAGCAAACCCTGGAAAATATTATAGCTGCAAAGGATTCATTTTATCAATCTAATTCCGCCCAGGCTATTGCAGAGCTGGAAACAAAGTATGAAGTACAGAAAAAAGAAACTACTATCATCCAGCAAAAACTCGACATTACCAGGAAGAACAGCCGCTTTTACATCCTGTTAGCAGTAGGTTTCTTTTTAGGCATCATAACATGGTTAATGTTTACCGGTTATCGCAAGCGGGAGAAACTGCGCCTGAACGTAATGCTGGAAAAACAAAAAGCAGTAGAAGCGCAATCCGTTGCGAAGGCCGAAGAAAACGAACGCAAACGTATAGCCGCAGATTTGCATGATAATCTTGGAGCTTATGCCGCGTCTATTGTTTCTAATCTTGATTTGATTGAAACGCCAGCAGCAGATGCGTCAAGAACTACAGCAGTAAAGGAGTTGCGTAATAATTCACAAGCAATCGTATCTCAATTAAATGATACCATATGGGCTTTGAAGAAAGATGCCTTATCACTTACTGCCATCAGTGACCGTATTAAAATTTTTATTCAGCGCATACAAAACAGCTACCCTGCCATAAACATTAATGTATCGGAAAAAATTGAGCAGGACTTAATGCTCAGCCCTTCACATGCGTTTCATCTTTTTCGCGTGGTGCAGGAAGCTATTAACAATGCGCTTAAACATAGCCGTGGAAAAAAGATTGATGTTATTATTGAAAGCAGTGATATTAGCTGGTCTGTAACCATTGCCGACGATGGCACAGGAATAGTACAAAAATCTAAAGATGGAAATGGACTCTTGAACATGAAGGAAAGAGCGAAAGAAACAGGGTGGAATATTATGTGGAACGCTGAAGCCGGAGCAGGAACAAAAGTAATAATCTCACCTACTACAAATTGATTATTGGAAAGAAAATCCAATCAACCGAAATTGTGTACATTATGGACAACAAGCCGGTAATAATAGCGCTCGCTGAAGACAACGCGATCAACAGGAATACTTTTCTGCAAAAAATAAATGTGCTTGCCGGCTATAAACTTTCTTTTGTAGCAAAAAATGGCAATGAATGTTTAGAAGAACTGAAGGGGCTGCCATTTCATGCCTTGCCGCATATCGTATTTATGGATTTGGAAATGCCTGAGCTGGATGGTATACAAACTATTTCTTTGGCTAAAAGTCTTTATCCCCAAATACATTTTATTGTACTCACCGTATTTGATGATGATGAAAAAATTTTCGATGCTATCAAAGCCGGAGCATCCGGTTACCTGCTTAAACATGAAAGTGCGGCTGCATTGGAAGACGCGATGATAAATGTGTTGAAATACCAGGGGGCACCTATGAGTCCGGCGATTGCAAGAAAAGCTTTACAATTATTAAGCCGCTCTAATGCGGGCGTTGAAGCCAAAGCAGAAACTGCAATGCCCACTGTAATAACCGACAGGGAAAAAGAAATATTACAACAAATGGTAAATGGCTGGGATGCCAAGCGTATTGCTTCTGCTTTAAACTTAAGCGTGCTTACTGTTCGTAAACACATTGCCAACATTTACGAAAAATTGCATGTAAACTCAAAGGCGCAAATTATCAGTTTAGCGCACAAGAACAATTGGGTATGATAGTCCTGCCGCAGATTCGCAGATTTTGATTATGGTATTTCATACATGCCATCTGCTGCAAAATAGTTCTAAAAGAAATCATCATTGCCTGTCAACATTACTTCCCCTATCTTCGCAGCGCAAATTTTTCCTCTCTATGGCACAAAATTACAAACGCATCCTCCTGAAGCTTTCCGGAGAATCATTAATAGGCAATAGCGGTTTTGGTTTGGATCCCTTGGTATTGAAACAGTATGCCCAGGAAGTTAAAACCGTTCTGGATGCAGGTGTTGAAGTAGCAATTGTTATAGGCGGAGGAAATATATACAGGGGAATGAATGAGTCTGAAACCGGTATTGAAAGGGCACATGGTGATTATATGGGAATGCTGGCTACCGTAATCAACGGTATGGCTTTACAGGCTTCTATGGAAAAGGAAGGTTTATATACAAGATTATTGAGTGCCATTAAAATGGAACAAATTGCAGAACCGTATATCCGTCGCCGGGCTATACGCCACCTGGAAAAAAAGAGGATTGTTATTTTTGGCGCAGGTACGGGCAATCCCTATTTTACTACTGATACCGCAGGCTCACTCAGGGCTATTGAAATAAAAGCAGACGTGATTTTAAAAGGAACCAGAGTAGATGGTATATACACTGCTGATCCTGAAAAAAACCCGGACGCTACCAAATACGATACTATCACTTTTAAAGAATGCATTGATAAAAATCTTAAGGTGATGGACATGACGGCTTTTACGCTTTGCATGGAAAACAAGCTCCCAATCATCGTTTTTGATATGAATAAACCAGGCAACCTTCTCCGTGTTGTAAATGGTGAAAAGGTAGGCACACTGGTTACAGGATAGCAAACAACGCAGAATAAGTCTCTCTGCATAAGCATACAAACTCCCCTATTGCGCCATAAGTGTATTTACAACTGGTTTGGTATCTTTACAGCATGCCCGATGTTATACCAGATATAAGAACGGTTAACGTTACCCGTTATGTTACGCCCTTACGCGAGGGAGGATCGCTGCCCGCTATAGCAGAAGCAGATGATGGATTTTTATATGTGCTTAAGTTTCGTGGGGCAGGACAGGGACCCAAGGCGCTGATTGCTGATTTGATTGGAGGTGAAATTGCCGGGGCATTGGAATTGAAGGTACCGGAAATTGTTTTTGCTAACCTTGATGAAGCTTTTGGCAGAACGGAACCCGATGAAGAAATACAGGATTTACTAAAAGCGAGTACAGGGCTTAACCTCGCCTTGCATTACCTTTCTGGTTCCATAACTTTTGATCCGGCAGTTAATGCAGTGGATTCAACGCTGGCATCAAAAATAGTTTGGCTGGATTGCCTGCTTACCAATGTAGACAGAACTGCACGAAATACCAATATGCTGGTCTGGCACAAAGAATTATGGTTGATAGATCATGGGGCCGCGTTATACTTTCATCATTCTTGGAATAATTGGGAAGAGCAGGCTAAAAGACCATTTGTTCAGGTTAAAGATCACGTGTTATTAAAATGGGCGTCGGAACTGGCATCAGTAAACGATCTTTTTCTCTCCTTACTCACAGAAGAGCGCATACGCAGTATTACCGCATTAATACCAGATAGCTGGCTGCAGGACAATGAGTCAGAAGAATTGCCCGAAGAAAGAAGAGAAGTGTATGTACAGTTTTTAAAAACCCGCATTGCCTCATCGGCTATTTTTGTAAAAGAAGCGCAGCATGCACGACAAACAATTATTTGAGTACGCCGTTATTCGTGTTATACCAAAGGTACACCGGGAAGAATTCCTGAATGTAGGGGTGATACTTTACTGTCGCGATAAACGCTTTCTGCAATCTATTTTTACACTTCCCAGGCAAAAGTTAATCGCCTTATCTGCTGAGCTGGATTTGGAAGAAATACATAAACATCTGTGTGCTTTCGAACAGATTTGTAACGGAGACCCGGCAGGTGGTCCCATTGCATTACTGGATATAGCTTCCCGCTTTCGATGGCTTACAGCAACCCGAAGCACAATTGTACAGGCCTCGAAAGTGCATCCTGGATTATGTATAAATCCGCAGGAAACCTTGATTAAACTGCATAACGATCTTGTGTTATAACCTGCCTGCTCAATTACTTTTTAATCAGGCAGCATTGCGAATTCGCAGATCAAATTTCTTATAGCCTTTTCTTACACTGTACCGCACCTTATACTAATAGGTCTAATAATAATGAATCAATATCCTATCTGCGAATCAGCGGCTCATACCCAAAAAATTCCTATCTTAAGCGCCTTATATAAACCGATATGCTTAACAGATTTGATTTTCTAAAATTAACCGGCGCTACCGCGATGGGCGCTTTTGTACCCGGCTTTGCAAAAAATACCAACAAGCCTTCTCTTCCAAACGGGCCATTCAGGTTTTGTTTAAATACAAGTACCATTCTTGGACAAAATCCCGGGTTGGTAAAGATGATAGAAATTGCGGGTAAAGCCGGCTACGATGGATTAGAACTGTGGGTAAGCGATATAAGAGGATATTTGAAACAGGGAAATTCAATTGAGTCTCTGAATAAGATTATTAAGGACAACGGACTTGCCGTATATGACGCGATAAGCTTTACACACTGGATGGTAAAAGATGATGCTAAGAGGAAAGCTGCTTTAAAAGAGCTGGAAGAAGAGATGGAAATAATGGCAGCGCTTGGCTGTAAACGTATAGCCGCGCCTCCGTCTGGTGTTGATAAAGGACAAATGGTAGATGTGCAAAAAGCGGGTGCGTATTACCGTGAGATTCTGCAACTGGGTCGCAAACATGGCGTAATGCCTTTGCTTGAATTCTGGGGCGCTTCGGGCACACTGTATAATTTAGGCCAGGCCATGTCTATTGCGGCGGCAGCCAACGATCCGGATGCACGCATTTTACCGGATGTATATCACATGTTCAGAGGTGGCTCAGGGTTTAATGGATTAAAATTGCTGAATGGAAATGTTATTGATATCATTCACATGAACGACTACCCTGGCAATAAACCCGTTGATCAACAAACAGATGCTGACCGGGTATATCCGGGTGATGGCGTTGCGCCTTTAAAACAAATATTAAAAGATCTTAAGAATATGGGCGGCGATAAAGCACTTTCTTTAGAGTTGTTCAATAAAACCTACTGGAGCCAGGATGCATTTACGGTAGCTAAAACAGGATTAGAAAAGATGAAGGTGTTAGTAAACGAAGTAATGACAAGTTAAATAGCAATCAGGTATCAGCTATCAGCAACTCATGTTTCTTCACTTTTGTATACAAACGCTTCGCAACTCAACGTTTTCGGTGCACGGGATGCATATTAAACAAACTACTAAGTTGGATTTTAGTTTCGGTTCATTATTCTTACTACCGCTTGTCATCGTGATGAAAGAGGTATCTATCTTCGCTTCACTCAGCTTAAATGATGTAATGCTGTTTTACATTCAGTTTTTCAGCGCTTTGAGCTAAACGTACATACTTCAGCATGATAGTACAAAATACAATTACAACATAACATTATCCTTAATGTATTGTTTTGCCTGTTGTTGCGTAAGCGCTGAAAAATCCCTGTAACGATGATGGACGTCAATAATTTCATTCAACGCTTTTTTAACCAGCGCCTTATTTTTCCATTTGTTCAGATGTTTAATAACAATTTCGAGACATCCCTCCTTATAAGCTATTTGCCCCAACACATGCACCAACGTATTACTTACTCTCGCGGTTTCATCAAATTCCAGTTCTTGTAATAAGGGTAAAATATCATGCGGATGTTTTCTTCCTCTTAACTCAATGCCATGGCATATCTCACGTCGTATTTCCTTATCGTTGTGATGAAGATACGTTTTTGCCCAGGCCAAAACAGGTACAGGATTCACTTCTCCCATCTTTTTAACTGAACCGATTACAGCATTGCGGGGAGAATGATGCACATCAAAAAGTTCTTTATCAAAAATGTGTTGTACTATTTCAAAATTTGTTTTGCCTATTTCGCCGGCAGCATTAATAACGGTTTGCCTTACCTTGAAATCAGGGTGCGTTAAAAGCTTATCAAACAATTGGATTATTTCTTTCCGCAGTAGTGGATGTAAAAAAAATAATCTCCCGGTAGAGATATAAGCTGCTTTTCTTATATAAGTATCCGCATCAGCAAAATATAAAATTGTTTTTTTAAACCGTTTAGTTTGCAGTTCTACCAGTATTGCTTTTTGAATAACCGCAACGGTATCTGCCCGTTCCTGTTTATTTAAATCGTAAAACGCCATTACAGAGCTTCCAGCTTTTTTAATACTTTCTCTATTCTTTTTTGTTTTGACGCTGCTTGCACATCCTTAAGCCTGAACTTTACTGTTTTTATAAACCCAGCTTTGTATTCATTATTTATTACGGGCAATGCCTGTTCTGCATACATTGGCAATTGGTTAGGGAGGCTTGTGAGTAATGCTTCGTTAAGTAATGGTAAAACATCATCAGTATACTTATTTACGGCACTAAGTTTTACCATTATAGCAATATATTGATCTTTCGTTATCACTGAACCTTTTTGTGCAGCTAAACTTAAAGCAGGCAATGCCTTATAAATTGTACCGGGTTGTACATCGGCAATACAACTGAGTGCCGTCATTGCGCCCCACTGCAACCTGTTATCTTTATTGTTTAACAGGTTCAGAAATTTCTTAGTATAATCTGCAATCAATACAGGTTTTCGTCCACCGGTTTCGTATAGCACTTTTATACAATCATACCGGATATACTTGTTTTTATTGTCGAGATTTTCTGCTAATTCTTTTACGGCATTCTTATCATCAGATTGGGCAATGGCATCAGCCAATGCTATATTAGGTGTTTCGTCTCTGCGATGCAATGCAGATGCAAGCTTTTGTAATACCGACATGAAAGTTGTTTTAGTAGCGAAAGCGGTAATATGCTAAAGCTATTATAAAGCCGCAAAAGCACAAAAACATCCCGCCTTATTCTGTAAATTTCCAGTAGCTTACAATAAAATAATAACGATATGTCATTCAATGGAAAAGTTGTTTTTATAACAGGGGGCAGCAGGGGAATAGGTAAAGCAATAGCAATGCGTCTTGCCGCGGAAGGAGCACATATAGTAATAGCCGCTAAATCAGTTGAGGAAAATCCAAAGTTAGGGGGAACAATTTTTTCAGCGGCGAAAGATGTGGTTGAAGCAGGCGGCAAAGCCTTACCCATTCAGTGTGATATCCGTTTTGAAGACCAGGTAGAAGCAGCGGTTGCAAAAACGATAGATGTGTTTGGCGGCATTGACATACTCATCAATAACGCATCTGCCATATCATTAAGCACCGTAGAAAAAACGGAGCCCAAACGCTATGACCTTATGCATGATATTAATGTGCGGGGAACCTTTTTTGTGAGCAGGGCATGTATACCTTATCTGAAAAAAGGTACTAACGCGCATATTCTAAATCTTTCTCCACCCATAAACCTTCAGCCTAAATGGTTTGGCGCTCACCTTGCCTATACGCTCAGCAAATACAATATGAGTATGATAGCCATGGGACTGGCAGAAGAATTAAAGCAATATAAGATAGCCGCTAATACATTGTGGCCAAAAACCACTATTGCTACAGCCGCGGTGCAAAACTTGCTCGGCGGCGATAAGCTGATACAAATGAGCCGCAAACCTGAGATAATTGCTGATGCGGCTTATTATATTTTATCTCGCCCATCAGAAACATGTACAGGTAATTTTTTTATTGACGAAGAAGTGCTGGCCGAAGAAGGCATTACTGATTTGGGAGAATACAGCGTAATACCGGGTGGGAGATTATATACGGATTTATTTTTATAACCACCCGTCATTTCATCATAGCAGGATAAATTGTTTGTAGCCAACATACTAAGAGCTACCTCTTATACGTTTCTCAGCAAATCCATGCTATGAAGAGTAAAATTGTATCCTCTACCCCCTATCTCATTTCATTTATCTGCGGCATCGCTTTTGCCTGGTTTATTATTTTAGTTAGCAAACTGGCATAATACGCTTTTACATTTTCCTCATTCATACCTCACAGGTCTAATTCCCACTATTCGTTTCTTTCTATTTGATTAGCTAATTTTTTTAGCATTATTTAGTAAAATCACTACTTTTGTTGCATGTCGCCGCAGGCAATAAATACAACAGAAGACAATGAGATTATAACCCATCCTCCGGATAAAGGATTTAAAGCTATTGTGGACTGCAATAGTTTTTATTGCTCCTGCGAAAGATTGTTTCGTCCTGATTTAAAAACAAAACCAGTTGTAGTATTAAGCAATAATGATGGTTGTATTGTCTCACGTAGCGATGAAGCCAAACAGATAGGCGTTGAAATGGCAGGACCTTACTTCCTGGCAAAACCATTAATTGAAAAGCATGATGTTGCCGTTTTTTCATCCAACTATACTTTGTATGGCGATCTTAGCTGGCGGGTAATGGAAACCCTGCGGATGATTGGGGGAAAGCATAATGTAGAAGTTTATTCGGTAGACGAGGCTTTTATTAATTTACCCGAAATGACAGAGCAGGAAGCGATAGCATATGGATTTTATATCCGCCACACTGTTGAACAATGGACAGGTATTTCGGTTTCTGTTGGTATAGCCCGAACCAAAACATTGGCAAAGGCAGCTAACTATATCGCTAAAAAAAATAAAATTCAAACCCAATGTGTAACTACGCTTATTACGGAGGAACAACAATCAAACATACTTCGTTCCATAAGGGTAAATAATTTATGGGGAGTAGGTGCTGCCTATGCAAATAAGCTCATCAATATGGGTATCACCAGCGCCTGGGAATTACGCAATATGTCGCCACAATGGGCATACCAGCAATTAGGTGGAGTAGTTGGCGTAAGGCTGGTAAGAGAGTTAAGAGGAGAGCCTTGCATAGCTATGAAGGAGCCGTTGGAAACAAAAAAAATGATCGCATCCACCCGTATGTTTGGATCACCTGTAAATAACATTGAAGCTATAAAGGAAGCTATTGCTACTTATGCTTCACTTGCCGCCCAAAAATTACGCAGGCAGAACTGTGCTGCCAGAACGGTAAGCATATTTATCGTGGCAAAAGAAGAAGACCATCATGTTGATTTTAATTACGGATCGGTAAACAGCATACATACTACATTACCACAGGCTACTTCTGTTACCAATGAGCTTATTAAACCCGCGGTACAATTGGTTGATCGTTTATACCAAACAGGAAGATTTTACAAGAAGGCGGGAGTAATGCTCAGCGGTATAGTGCCGGATACCAGCATCCAGGGCAACCTGTTTGTGCCTGAAACAAAGAACCGCGGAAGGTTTTTGATGGATATGATGGACAATATCAACTTCAGCATGCGCGACGATATACTCAAATTCGCCGCTTCGGGCATGGACCGTAACTGGAAGATGCGGCAGGAGTTAAGAAGTGACCGCTTTACCACCCGATGGGAAGAAATGTTTAAGGTAAAGTAAAATTTGTACTATTGCTTTTTATTACATGAGTTTTCGTACATTTTTACAGCGCATACTCGCTCCACCGGTTACGAGGTTGGCCAACAGGTTCTCTTCAAAACCTAATAAGCAAAGAGTGCATCTTGCGCTTACTAAGCTATACCAGCACATCCGCAAAAAGCCGGGTAAAAAAGGTCCTGTTATTGACCTGGATACCTCACATAAAAAAATCATCATCTTTTCCGATTTGCATAAAGGAAATAAAAAACGTTCCGATGATTTTGCTCCAGCCGAAAAAAATTATCTCGCCGCGCTTGATTATTATAACCAGCAAGGATACACGCTGATTATGCTGGGCGATAGTGAAGAGCTTTGGAAGTTCAATTTGTTTACCGTACATAAAAACAACCATCCTTCATTTGATAAAGAAAAAGAATTTCTTCAGCGTAATGCTTTCATAAAAATCTTTGGCAATCACGATGTTTTCTGGAATAACGATCCCTTTGCACCTTTGCAACTATTGAGCATATACGGCCAACAGTTTCGCATATACGAAGGGGCTATATTACGTTTTAGAAGAGATAAAAAACCAATAGATATTTTTTTAACCCATGGGCACCAGGGCGATGGACAAAGCGATGGCAATAAATTAAGCGCCTGGTTTGTATCAAAAATATGGGGTCCGCTACAATCCTTTTTGCAACTCAATATTAATACACCCGCTTTTAACGATGTGCTTAAAACAGAACATAATCAATTCATGTACGAATGGAGCTCTGTACAAAAAGACATTCTGCTTATAACAGGGCATACGCATCAACCAGTTTTTGAATCTATGACCCACCTGGAACGTCTTTACAAACAGTTGCTGATTGCGAGGCAACAAAACGATACTTCCGGAATATCCAATCTACAGGATGAAATCACTTTTCGCCGGCAGGAATTCAATCATGTATCAGAAGATTATCTGCATCTTAAACCTACTTATTTCAATAGTGGCTGCTGCTGCTTCAGCGATGGCGATATTACCGGTATTGAAATAGAAGAAGGAGAAATAAGATTGATACGATGGAAACAGGAAAACATCGTTTCTCAACGCGATGTGCTGGAAAAAACCTCGCTTCAGGCATTGGCTCAACAACTGGCTTAGCGCCTCGCTTCATAGTTTCCCGATTTCGTAAACCCAACCATTTTTTATATAATAATATTGCAGGCTTCCATTATGGTATGCCGCTTTATGTTCAGAGAAAAAGAAAATAGTATTGTTCAGCAGGCTAAAAAAAAGCCTAAACAAAAATCTACCTTCCGCCGTTTAATAGGCTGGTTACATTTATGGCTGGGACTAGGTGCTGGCATAATTGTATTGTTTCTGGGTGTTACCGGTTGTATACTGGCATTTGAACGCGAGATAAGGAATGTTACGCAATCGTACATGTTTGTTATAGAAGAAAAGAAACCCTATTTACCTCCTTCACAATTAAAACCCCTCGCAGAAAAATATTTAGATGGCAAGCAGGTTTTGGGTATTGAATATCCTGGGCCTGCCAAAGCTGCAATTGCTTCCTATTACGACTTAGATAATTACAAGGTCGTTTATCTTAATCCTTATTCCGGCGAAGTATTGAAGTTCAAAAATATGAACCGTGATTTTTTTCGCGTGGTACTCGACGGACACTTTTATTTATGGCTTCCTGAAAAAATAGGGCAACCCATAGTTGCCAGCGCTACATTTATTTTTTTAGTGATGATGATTACTGGTTTAATATTATGGTGGCCTAAAAACAAAGCGGCACGCAAACAAAGGTTCTCTATAAAATGGAACGCTAAATGGAGAAGAGTAAATTATGATGTGCATAATGTGCTCGGGTTTTATATGACCTGGGTGTGCATTTTTATTGTGCTTACAGGGCTGGTATGGGGTTTTGAGTGGTTTGCCAATTCATTGTACTTTGTAACATCCGGCGGAGAAAAATTACCGCCTCATGAGCACCCTGTTTCCGATACTGCCGCTATAACCGCTTCAAAACAAAATACAGTTGATTATATCTTTCACCTGATGAACAAAAAAGCAAAGCCCAACGAAAGTTTTGGAGTATACTATCCTGCTACAGCTACTGATGCTTTAGAAGGCTTTGTGAATCACCGCCCGGGAACTTATTACAATGCTGATTATTATCATTATGATCAATACACTGCAAAAGAATTAAAGGCTACCGGCGTATATGCAGGCAGCTTCAACGATGCATCTATCGCCAACAAAATCAGCCGGATGAATTATGATATACATGTAGGTGCAGTGTTAGGCTTACCTGGAAAAATAATGGCTTTCTGCGGATCACTTATTTGCGCCAGTCTTCCTGTTACAGGCTTTATGGTATGGTGGGGAAGAAGGAAGAAAAAACCGAAGATTGTGGAGTAAGTTAATAGCTAGATGGCTTAAGGTAAAGGGAATACAGAACAGGTTATCAAAGTGCTCTGACCTGCGGTGCCGACCAAGGAAAACCTCACCTCTATCACTTCACATTTCAAAATTGACAATTCACTATTCACCACGCCACCATCACTTTTTTAAATCCTATGCCTCGTAAAAAATTTTCCATCAATATTTTACTCCGCTCATCTGCTTTGGAAAGAATGTTTTGTTGAAGCGCCCGATCAATCATTTTAGTTCTGGCTTTTATTTTTACCGCCGTTATTTCTTTATCCGTCCAGGCACCCATTTCGCTAAAAGTTTCAATGCCGGAAGGATTTATTATCGCATCAAGTATTTCAGCATGAGGCAGCGTAACAGCAACGGAATCTTCGTGTACAAAGATAGATTGCTGTTGTAATTTTTTGAGATCGGTACCCGCTACAATTTTTCCTTTAGCAATAATTACGATTTCCCTGTTAGTAATTGGTAATTTACTTAATAGCGAAAGTCCGGGTAGAAATGAATCTGTTGCTGTTTTCGGTTTCATTTCAACGGAATCTGCCACTACTTCATCAAAGACGGTAATGGTGCATAACTGCGCCAGTTCATTAATTTGTTTTATCAAAATGGGGCTGTCTTCAATAACAACAGGTTTCGGTTTAAAAAAATTTGCAACCGATGGAAGCCATGCATTTTTTAATAAAAAAGCAATAGCCAAAACCAGCACAGCTATAACAATATATTTGATCAATTTTTTCAGCATGTTTAGTTAAGTTTAGCAGGCGTTGCATTATTGCTGAATTGTACCATAACTTTTTCGTAACCGAGATTTCTGAGGAAATTGCTTACAAAAAGGCTTGCGTTGGTTTCCGCTGTTTGTAATACACCCAGTGAATCTGCGCTGGATTGAATTTGTGTTTGAGCCTGTGTTGCAAGTATATTTCTTTCCTGTGATGAAAAATTATTTCTCAAAGCGCCCACTTCTTCGTACGCCACTTTAATGTCTTCAGGTTTTATATTGATAGAGAATAAGGTAGCGTGAGGTAGCGTAAGAATAATTTCTTTGTTCTTAATATTGATATTACTTGTGTTAATTTTTGAAAAATCAATGCCTGCTTTGAGCGTAGCTTCACAGGTCATTAATATTTTCCTATCGCCTATTTTGTACCAGGTTTTGTCATCGCTGGCTTTAATAATCTTGTTTACTACATATTCCACCGTAACAAGTTCATTCATTTCCTTGAGTGCAAGAATCTCCTGCTCCCTGGGCTTTTCTTTTGAGCTGCAGCTAAACGCAACAGCCACAACCATCGCATACATTCCTTTTTTGAACATATTGCAATTTAACTATTGGTAAAGAAAGACAGATAATAAAATTTTATCGAAATGGCAATGATCAATAATGCCCATATGGAATATTATACCATCTTGTTTTTATCCGTTAATTTGCTAAATAATATTACATGAAAAAATACGCCGTCATAGTGGCAGGTGGCAGTGGAACAAGAATGGGAACGCAGGTTCCGAAACAGTTTTTATTGCTCCATCAAAAGCCTGTGCTTATATATTCTATAGAAGCTTTTTTACAGTCGTATGATGACATGCAGATTATTGTAGTGCTTCCTTCCGCCTTCATCGAGAACGGTAGAGCGCTTGTGCAAGCTCTGCCAGATGCACATCGGATTCAAATTATAACGGGCGGTGAAACACGTTTTCATTCGGTGCAACAAGGGTTAAGTAAAGCTAAAGGCTCTTCTATTATTTTTGTTCACGATGCCGTTCGTTGTATGGTTTCTCCACAACTTATTATAAACTGCTATAACCAGGCCCTTGAAAAAGGCAGCGCCATACCCGCAATACCGGTAACAGATAGTATAAGAATGACTATGGGAGATACAACAAAGCCAATAGACAGGAATTTACTATGGGCCATTCAAACACCGCAAACATTTCATAGCGAGATTATTGTTCCTGCCTTTGAGCAAACTTACAGTAATACATTTACAGATGAAGCTACAGTTGTAGAAGCTTCGGGTAATGAAGTTTATTTAATTGAAGGAGAAAAAGAAAATATTAAAATAACCTATCAAAGTGATATTATTATAGCTGAACATATACTCGCAGCAAAGAATAAAATTAATCTTTAATTGATTTCAATTTCCATAAAACAACGCCTGAGTTTAATTGAAATCCTGGATCTACTTCATAATGCGATTCCATGAAACTCATCCAATATTCCTGAACATTCTTGTTTTTAAATTGAAAATTGTACCTGGAATAATCCAATACGTATCTTGTTTTATGGTTGATTAGATCCTGGGTAATGGATTGCATAACCTGTGTATCTTTGTCCCAATTGGAGAACCAGTCCCAAAAAAAATGATAAATCCATTTTGAAGGAGATAAAATTCTGAGTTCGTTATATAAATAAACCTGGTTGGCATTAAAGGCAATATACAGATCGTAATCCTTTAATTGTTTATTTTTCAAATAACGGAATTCATCTGAAGTTGAAGTAATATTCCATCTAAGTTTTGGAAGATGCATAGCATACTGCATTGCTCCTAAAGCAGGTTGTAAGAGTAATATAGTGGCAAAAATGAAAACGATTTTTCTATTAAGTACTATTGAAAGCTTATGATCTCCACAAAAAACCAAAAACAGTACAATCGGAATGGTAGCTGATAGGGGGAGAAAATAATAAATAATACCAATACCATCCATAAACTTGCCTGAAATAAAAGCAGCACAAAAGGAAAGCAAAAGCGAGGCAAGTGAATAGATTAAAATCTGTTTATACCTATTGCCAAAAATGATGCTGCTAACACCCAGTATAAGTGTAACAGAAAAAGGTATTTCATAGGAGGTACTTTTAAGCCTGTTCCTGATATTCTTGAAATTACCAAAAAAAGAATGTGACTTATTATACCAGTTAAAATTAAAAGCGAACGCGTCTTCCCAAAAATACCTGAGCGATTGATGATAAACAAAATATCCCACTATAATCACAGCAACAGCTATAAATGATGCCGCAAATTCAAGCCAGGTAATCCATCTTTTTTTTGTGGAAGCCTGGTGTAATAAAGCATACACTACAAAAGGCAGCACAACTAGGATTTGGTCCTG
>JBGALP010000371.1:0-4474 GCA_044223805.1 Agriterribacter sp. | reverse complement strand
CAGGGTCAGCGCCTATCTCAACAACAATTCATAAAGAATACCGATGAAAAAATGAGCAGGACTATAAATGTTTCCCGCTTCTCCGGTGGAACTTATGTTGTTCAGGTAATTGTAGGCAATAAACACAAACGGGTTTTACAGTTTATCAAACTATAATTTCTGCAGTTGGTTTTTTATTTAAGGTGATAGCCTTTCGGCTATCACCTTTTTTATGTAAACCTGTTAAGAGCATTTAACAATTTTTCTATTCATAAAATGTAACAAAAGGGGTTAAATACCGACATATCTGCATAATCAATGTTTTATCCTATTTTTGGCAACTTCTAAAATATAACGTTTCGATCATGGGCTGGATTATTTTTATTGTTTGCACTATTGGTTTTCATATTGGCTTATACGGCATGTTTAAAAAAGCCGGTATAGAACCATGGAAAGCACTTGTACCCTATTACAACACCTGGCTGATGATTGAAAAAATGCCTTTAAAGAAATACTGGTTTTTTCTTCAGCTTATTCCCATTGTAGGTCAGTTCATCACCATCTGGATTTATATAAAGTTTGTTGAGCATTTTGGAAGATTTTCTCTTTTACATCATGCAGCCGCGGTGTTTGTGCCATTTCTTTATTTTCCGTATCTCGGTTATTCTAAAAATGAACGATATGCAGGAAATATGGTGGTAAAGAATTATAAAAAATCTTCAGCCCGTGAATGGGTTGACGCCGGTGTTTTTGCTGTAGTAGCTGCCACCATTATACGCACTTTCATTTTTGAAGCATATGTTATTCCTACAGGCAGTATGGAAAAAACTTTATTAGTGAACGATTTTTTATTCGTGAGCAAATTAACCTATGGTCCACGACTGCCCAATACACCTTTAGCTATACCCTTTGTGCATCATACGGCTCCTATTGTAAATACCAAATCATACCTGGAATGGATAAAATTGCCTTATAAAAGATTGTGGTCAAATCCTGTAAAAAGGAATGATGTAACGGTTTTTAATTATCCCGTTGGAGATACTGTAGTGGCGGAATTTCAATCGAATGTAAATTATTACGACTTACTGCACGAGCAGTACGCAGATAACCGGGAGGCAATAATGGATAGAGGTGATATTATTGTTCGACCCGTTGATAAGAGAGAGAACTTTATTAAACGCTGCGTAGGCATATCAGGAGACACGATTCAATTGAAAAATGCAATGCTATATATAAATGGAGCTCCTGCTTATATACCACCAAATTCAGCTACCAATTATGTAGTTCAAACCAAAGGTCAGGTGTTAGATGAAGATGTTTTACAAAAAGATTTTAATGTAGAAACAGGCGGGGAAAGGGGACAGTATAAAATTGATGGTCCCAACCGATATACTATCACCCTTACGGCTGATGAAGCAGAACGGATGAAAAAGCTTCCGTATGTTGAAAGTGTGACTAAAGAAGTTATCCCCTTTAACCCCAGGGTATTCCCCCAGGACACTGCTCAATACAGATGGAGTGAAGATTTTTATGGTCCGGTATGGATACCTAAAAAAGGAACCACCATCACTTTAACCAAAGAAAATATTCCTTTTTACCGCAGGGTTATTTCAGTATATGAGCATAATAAACTGGAAGAAGCGAATGGTAAATTTATCATCAATGGAAAGGAAACCAACCAATATACCTTTGCGATGGATTATTTCTGGATGATGGGTGACAACCGGCATAACTCCCAGGACTCCAGGTTCTGGGGATTTGTTCCGGAAGATCACGTAGTGGGCAAAGCCTCTCTTATATGGTTTAGCTGGAGTGGTGGACCAAGGTGGAACAGACTCTTCCGCTCTATAAAATAAATACTTTGAAACAGCAACAGATTCATGTACACTTTACTGTGTTTGAAACTGCACAAGAATTAACCAAAGCAGATCAGTTGCTGTTAAAAAAAGCGCAACAGGCTACCGCTGATGCCTATGCGCCATATTCACAATTTCATGTTGGTGCTGCCGCTTTATTGCAAAACGGAGAAATAGTAACGGGTTCCAACCAGGAAAATGCTTCTTCGCCAGCAGGCTTATGTGCAGAAAGAGTACTGTTAGCAACCGTATCTTCTTTATATAAACAGGTACCAATTGATTCAATAGCTGTGAGTTATCATAATAAAAAGAATGAGAACAACGGCAAACCGGTATCCCCCTGTGGTATTTGCAGACAAAGCCTGTTGGAATATCAAATACAGCAACAAAAACCTATCCGTTTAATTCTGTCAGGAATGGAAGGCAATGTGTTTATAATAGAAGATGTAAGTAAACTTTTGCCATTGTCTTTTTCTGGTGCAGATATGGAATAGCTACCCCTTATCATTTTTTATATTCTAATACGATATCGGTTGCTGCATACCCTACACAGGTAAGTATTAACCCATTTTTTAAATCCTCATCCGTCAGCACATCATTCATGCTCATAATTACTTCGCCGCTAAGGCACCTGGCTACACAGGTGGAACATTTGCCGCCCCGGCAACTATAAGGCAAAGCTATTCCGTGTTCAAGCGCCGATTGTAAAATGGCTTGAGGATATGTAGAAACAAATGCAACAGGGGGGTGCTACGTTTTTTAAAACTACGTTACGCGGCAAAGCATTTATTATTAATGGCGGCGCTGGGGCTGCATCAATTACAAAATATTCTTTCCTGATTTGTTGTTGCGAAAACCCCATCAGCATAAGTGTGTATTGACACATGCGCATAAAAGACAATGGACCACAAATAAAAATAAAGCATCATTGTTTTTGAATCTCATTAATTCAGGGACGGATTGTTCTATCGTATCATTATTTACACGTCGCATAGCGTAGTCAGCGTGGATAGGATTACTTACAAAATCAAACCACTTAAACCGCTCAGGAAATGAGACAGCAAGTTGCTGCAATTCATTCCTAAAAATAGTCTCGCTTTCTGAGTGGTTCTGATAGAATAAAACAAGTGATAATACATCTGTATTGTATAAGATATCTTTTAACAAAGAAATTACAGGCGTTATACCGCTACCTGCTGCAAATAAAAAAACATCCTGATCTTTTTTATGTTTATCCATTCCAAACATGCCGGATGGTGCAAGCGCCTTTATTATATCTCCTTCTTTAAAATGATCAAGCAGATGCCTTGAAATTTCACCATTATGAACTCTTTTTACCGTAATCTTTAAGTTTTCTTCACTACCGGGAGTAGACGAAATTATAGGAATGTCTTATCTCATGACCATTTCTGTCAAAAGGACGTAAGAAATTGACCTGCTTTAAATGGCACAGGAGTACCGTTTATATCTTCCAATACAAAACTGGCAGCATCTTTTGTTTCAGCTATCACAGTCTTTGATACGGAACGATAAAATCTGTTCAACCATTTTTAAATATTACATTTGATATCAACTACAAATTAAGCATCCTGAAAATAGCAATCATATGAAATTTTCCTTTTTTAATATAGTTGCAATCGGTATTCTTTCGTGCAATAATCAGCAAGCTGATGAAAATAAAAATGAAAACCAGGTACCTGTTACGGATACTGAAACCGCTGCCTGTTATACCTATATCAATAATAAAGACACCGTATTGCTGCATGTATATGTAAAAGATAAAGTAGCCACCGGTGATTCTCACCCATAATTTTTATGAAAAAGATAAAAATACCGGAACCATACAAGGTGAATTAAAAGGCGACACGCTCATTGCCGATTATAGTTTTGTTTCTGAAGGAGTAAGTTCAGTAAGAGAAGTTGTGTTTTTGAAAAAAGGGAGTGAGTTAGTTGAAGGTTACGGCGATGCTGACCAGGTAGATAATAAACTCGTTTTCAAAAACAGATCAACCTTAAATTTTTCAGGCATTACGCTTAAACCAACAGCCTGCGAAAAATAAAAAAGGTGAATATGCGCGCATATTCACCTTAGCAACAAATCTTTTTACAATTATTTTTTCATCATTCGCATTATAAAGTACAACGCATGAATAGCTGAGAATACCAGGGAGAAATAAAAGAGACCTGTATCTTCTCCTCCCGTCAGGCTATGATGAATAAACGCAATTACAGTAAGTACAACAGATAAACATAGACCGCAAATACCTACAATTTTATTACTTTCTGCAACTGTTCCGGGTAGATGTGCAGATAAATTGCTGTGTTTGACACCATACCAAAAGTAAATATCAAATCCAATAATCATCCATACTATTAAACGGATCCAGGTATCAAGCGGCAAAAATGCCATCATGAAGAAACACGTGAAAATTCCCAGGATAGGCACAACCGGTACCAATGGTGTTTTAAATGCACGGGGTGCATCCGGCATCTTTACCCGCATTACCCACACACCAATACAAACCAGTATAAACGCAAATAAAGTTCCAATGCTTGTCATCTCTCCCACTACTCTTGCAGGCACAAACGCCGCGAACAAACTCACAAACAGCATGAACATAAGATTGCTTCGTGCCGGT
>JBGALP010000370.1:0-4124 GCA_044223805.1 Agriterribacter sp. | reverse complement strand
AATTCTAATCCATAAATATATTAGCAATGAACTGGCAACCCAGTAATAATTTAACGGAAGAACAAACCAAATGGGGCATGCGGATGATTATTGGTGACGGTATAGCTTCTGAAGCAATGATAACGCTTACCACCGGAACTTTTCTAACAGCAATGGCTATATTATTAAATGCTTCTAACTTTCAGATAGGTTTATTAGCCTCGCTTCCCACATTTACTAATATTTTTCAGTTGCTTTCTATTTGGCTGGTAAGAAGATTTAATAACCGGCGTATATTAAGTGTAACATGTTCTTTGCTTGCACGGATTCCCCTTGTAATAGTAGGATTGCTTACCCTATTTTATCCTGGCGCTTCTATCCATGCGCTTATTCTTTTTCTCTTTCTTTATTATGGTTTTGGCTCTATTGCAGGTCCGATATGGAATGCGTGGATGAAAGATCTTATACCGGCAGATCAACTGGGATCCTACTTTTCACGACGCAGTACATACACTCAAATTTTGAATGCTGTGATAGGCATAAGCCTTGCCTTGTTTGTTGACTATATTAAAAGGAAGCACCCCGAAATGGAATTAGGAACTTATGGAGGCATGTTTACAGCAGCAGGACTTATAGGTATTACCGGTACATTTTTTTTATCAAGAACGCCTGAACCCCTTTCGCAATTAACACAGGAAAATATTTTCAGTTTGCTCAAGCGACCTTTGATGGATAAAAACTTTCGCCGCCTGCTTGCATTTAATTCTGTCTGGATATTTGCTTTTAATATAGCTACACCTTTTTTCATTGTATTCCTGATGAAAAAAATCGGACTTTCTATTTCTTATATTATCGGCTTTACTATTATAAGCCAGTTGTTCAGCATATTAACTATACGCATCTGGGGCAGATTTGCAGACAGATATAGTAATAAGAATATGATTGGTATAAGCGCACCATTGTATATACTATGCCTGATAGCGTGGTGCTTTGTTGGTATCTATTCGCTTATGTATGCTAATCTTAGTCTCGCTTTTTTATTTACATGTTTTCAGGCATAGCCATAGCAGGCATTACACTTTCGCTTACCAATATCGTTTTAAAACTTTCGCCACCAAAGCAAAGCAATCGTATATCTTTCAGCCAAAAATATTATTACCTCATTTTTTCTCCTACTGCCTTGTTGGGCGGGCTTAGCCGACTTCTTTCAAACCGCTCATTAAATATTAGCGCACAATGCAGAAAAATGCAAACTTACTTGTAAGACCACCTACTTACATCAATGGAATTTCCTTTTTTTAATCGGTTTTTTTAGCATTGATTTCAACTGCTTTTGTCAGTTAAAGAACCGGGGAGGTAGAAGAAAGAACAGTGGTGATGCACAAAAGTGTTAGTATTAAAAACAACGCGATATATTTTATAGGTCAGATGATAAGTTTAAGAGACTATTGAACAGAAACGATAAGCAGAAAACAATACAGGAAAACTAAAACGATCACCTGCCGTGTAATAATTATCAATGGTACGCTAACCGCTTCAGTAAACCATCGTGTATATGTGCGCTGGCTCCTGTCCGTACCACTAGGTCCAGGAAGCATCATTCAAAATGCGTGGCGCAATTTTATTACATCATTTTCATTTTCAAACGAGCCTGGACACTTACAGTGTAAACAATGCTCTCTCGCATCTTCGCGTAACAATGTTAGCCTTTTTAACCGATGCCATACGTGTTATCGAAGCATTCAAAAACAAAACTGGCAAAAAAGTAACAGTAATATCATCTACCTGATTCATGTGTTTTATTTAAGTGATAAAAAACAATAAATATGCCACTGCCATCTCTGGTAACATGGTTTTAATTATGGCCTCTAAATTGTATTAAAATAAAAGGCTGTTCGATTTTTATTCTTCGATTTTTTACAACCGCATTTTTATGGCAAAATATATGTTTGCAGTTTTGTTGTTTGTTTCCTGTACAAACCAATTAGCCCCGGTTAAAACCACTCCCATTTTAAATACATATCCAACATCTAAAAGCATAAATGACGCATGGGATAGCGCGCTGCAGTTTTTTAAGGACAAGCAGATAGAATTACAGTATGCTGATAAGAGTAATGGGTATATTATTACCGGCCCCGTAAAAATATCGTGGAAATTAAAACAATCTGAAGAAAAATTATCCCCTTCAGGAGCAGAAGTAATGATTTTAAAAGAAGGTGATAATGATATACTGAAAGGCAAAATTGTTACTGCAAGATATAAAGTAAAGATAAGCCAGACCGACGGCAAAACAATACTTGTTCCTTCTATTGAGGATATACGTATAGTTGAACATTCATACGATAAACAGACTACGACGGCAATTTGCAAATCAACAGGAAGTTTCGAAAAAAATTTTGTAAACCTGATGAATTAATTACCCACGATATTGTGGTGTAACCACCCTGATTAAATGAATAAGCCAGCATACTGAATATGGAGAATATTTAAATAGAAATAAATTAACGGACACTATGCATCTTGTATCTCTTTCTCAAAATTATTGAAAAAGCTAAGTGCTCTTCTTAAATCATCCTTTATAATATCTACTGCAACCTGGTTGCTCTCCGCATCATCAAAACTACCTGTTTCGTTGTATTCCTCAACATAGTTCTGCGCGTTTTTAAAATGGTATGTGCCTATCTGCTCTATCCAGTCTTTAATATGCACCGGCACTTCTATTTTTCTTGCCAGCTTTATCAATTCATTTATTTGCGTTGGTATCTTATTGGTAAGATCATCCGGAAAATCAGAAAATTGTTTATCTGTTAAGGATGTTATTTTAGCTAAAATTGTTTGTACTTCAGGATACTCCATGTGAATCATTTATTATCGTAAAAATATAACATTCTGCTATGGATTTTTGCACAGACCTATGGTGAAATGATTAATTATTTTGTTATTTAACGCCGCCTTATTGACGCAGAGGGTAAACCATTATTATCCTTTACGTATTTGTTTGTACACCTGCTGTTAAAACAAACTTTTAGTAACAGCATATTAATAAGAAGAATTATTCTTTTAAAAAAGATCGTATCAATGCAAATTCTTCTTCGGATTCTTCTACCTGCGGATTATGCCCACTTTTTTTCAAACATACAAATTTAGCCTGCGGACAATACGCTTTATATTTAACCCGCATACAGGGCATAGCTACTCTATCAAATCTCCGCGCAATAATCTTTGCCTATTGACGGCCAGTGTCTCACCATATCCGTCAACTTAGGCAATGGCAATGGCAAATTACCCTGTTCCGTTAGGAACATTTTATAGGTAGAAAATATTGAAATGAAAGAATTGCGTGCCGTAGGTACGGTTTATGCAATGCTGATCTCAACACAAAACGTTCTTAACGGAACGATAAACGAATTATTGATTTTATTCTACCGATAAAATGTCCCGATCGGACACAAAATGCAAACCAATTATGCCCGCCCTGAAAAAAGTTGACTGTTTTAGTTAACAAATTCTGTTATCGGTTGGCTAACCCATAAAGATCTAAAATTGACGGCTATAGTGTCTCACCGCCCGGAAATTATATATTTGACGACAATTTTAAATGCACCCGTTTCAGCAGCCTTACTCTCACAAATATTTCTTAAGGTTTTTATCTGCAAAAATTATTAACGGCTAAATATTAATTTCGAAAACGCTGATTTATTACCACCCAAAAAAATATTATGAAAGCACTTTTATTAATCTTATTGGCTGCGACCATAAACATCATTGCGTGTACTCAACCAAACAAAAGCTCTAAGCAACAACAAAAAACGCCTAAAGCATTAGAAGACAAGAACACTTCGTTTGAGATTGCCTCAAAGCGCGGTTATGATGACCTTGTGGAGAGCTTATATACTGAACTAACCGAAAAGAACGCCGAACTAAAAAAATTCGAAGCGGCAATTGATGGTTTAGAAAAAATCCAGAACGACTCTTCTGCATCATTTGTTAATTACAATGCAAAAAACCAGTCTTACTTCCACGCAGTTGACAGGCATATTGAACAAATTAAGGATTCCGTATTGAGGGAAAAGATAAAAAGCGTAATAGCTGGAAGTTTTACCAGGTATAATACATTGCTGGCACCCAACAATCGCTTGTTCAAA
>JBGALP010000063.1:0-21775 GCA_044223805.1 Agriterribacter sp. | reverse complement strand
CAAATGCAGGTATGGGTCCCCATCCACGGATGAGTAATGGACATAAAATAATGTTGCAGATGTTTGCTAACCACAAGCTTTTCATTGCCATCATAGCATTGCCTGCTCCCCTGAAAATACCATTGATAAGAAACAGCAACATGATAACTACGCTTCCGCCCATGACGATGCGTGTGTATACAACCCCCTGCTCAACAGTCGCTTGTTCTGCACCCATTAATCGTAAAATATCTCCGGCAAAAATAATTCCTGTAATACTAACGATTAAGGTAATGGCAACCGAGAGTAATAAAGATTGCACTGCGGCTTCAGACGCGCCTTCTTTATTCTTTTCACCCACACGTCGCGCCACCATAGCGCTGGCTGCCATACTTATACCCATTGCCAGGGAATACACAATTGTTATTACAGATTCTGTTAAACCAACGGTTGATGTTGCATGTTTGCCGAGATGACTTACAAAGAAAATGTCTACCACAGCAAACACACTTTCCATAACCATTTCAAGCATCATGGGAATAGCCAGCAAAATAATCGCCTTACGGATGCTGCCCGTGGTATAATCATGTTCTTTGCCGCTTATGGCATCTTTTATAGTTGTCCAAGCAGTATTGTACTGCCTGTTAATTGATTCAGTCATTATAAAAAAATTACGTATCTGTAAAATGAAATTGAAAAAGCAATAAGGCCGGAAAGTTCAGGGAATAAAAACAGGTGATCGCTACGATAACGTCCCTGAATATACTATTAGAGTCTCATATTCTTACATTGAAGTGGCACAAAATTAATCATTCCGTCCGGATTGCAAAATTTATAGGTCGCCATTGATCAAAAAATGATATGATTGTATCACCATACAATAACAATCTTTTGTAATTTCCAATTTACTTAACCTTTTTGTATAACCATTTTATGAGTATAACAACTACGTTCAAACTGATGCTGATGATGTTCCTGGAATATTTTATCTGGAGCGCATGGTATGTTACAATGGGTACCTATATGGGTACACATTTTGGAGGAGAAGGCATTGACAAGATTATTGGATATGCATATTCCGCATTGGCATTCGCTACTATAATATCTCCTTTTTTTGTAGGAATGATAGCCGATCGGTTCTTTCCCGCGCAAAAAATAATGGGTGTATTACATCTTGGCGGAGCAGTAGTATTATATCTAACTACAACAATTACATCCAGCATTGTTTTTCCATGGGTTATATTGTTGTACTCATTACTATATATGCCCACTATTGCACTATCCAACAGTATAGCATTCGGGCAGATGAATAATCCGGGAAAACAATTTCCATGGATAAGAGTATTTGGAACAATCGGTTGGATCGTTGCCGGATGGATTGTAGGATCCTTAAAAATTGAAACACAAAGTTCCACCTTTCTTATTGCAGCGGGAGTATCAGCCCTGCTTGGTTTGATTAGTTTTTCAATGCCTGATACGCCGGCTAAAGGCAGCCTTGCAAGTGGTTCCGCATCAAAAGCGTTAGGTACTGATGCGTTTGTGTTATTTAAGCAGAAAAGCTATCTCATTTTTTTTATAGCGGCAATTCTTATCTGCATCCCATTGTCTTTTTATTATGGATTCGCAAATCCGTTTTTAAATGAATTGAATGTGGATAAACCTGCCCAAAAAATGGCGTGGGGGCAAGCCTCGGAAGCGATTTTTATTTTGGCTATCCCCTTTCTTTTTCTTCGGATTGGTGTGAAGAATATGCTGCTGTTAGGAATGACGGCTTGGATACTCCGTTACATATGCTTTGCATATGGCGATGCCGGTAGTAATATGTGGATGTTGTATGCGGGTATTATACTGCATGGCATTTGCTACGATTTCTTTTTTGTAACCGGGTACATGTACACTGAAAAGAAAGCAGGAGCGAAAATTAAAAATGCCGCGCAGGGGCTGTTCACTTTTGCTACCTATGGGGTTGGAATGCTTATCGGCACATGGATATCCGGTACAATAGTGGATAAATATAAAATTTCAGATGGTATGCACGATTGGATGAAAATTTGGTTTGTGCCTGTTTATATTGCCGCTGCCGTATTGGTATATTTTATATTGCTTTTTAAAGAAAAAAGGGAAATCAAAGAAGCATGAGATGTTTACGGTTTGTAGTTTATTGTTTAATAAGCCATAGCCATAAACCCAAACACTAAACCATAAATTAAAAATAAATTCAACACATGAAAATTGCTATGCTAGGCTCCGGATTTATCGGAAGATTTTATGCTGATTCTTTACAGGGATATCGCAGTAAAGACAAGATTGTGACCATTTATTCAAGACGGGAAGAAAGCGCTAAAAAATTTGCGCAGGATTATAGTGTACCTTACTGGACGCTTAGTATGGAAGATGCTATTGCCCGCCCTGAAGTAGAAGTGGTGTGTATATCATTGCCTAATAATTTACATGAAGAAGCAGTGTTGCTTTGTTGCAAGCATAAAAAAGCAGTGATTACTACAAAACCTTTGGGCAGAAACGCAGAAGAAGCAAAGCGGATGCTGGAAGCAGTTGAAAAGGCGGGTATATTTAACGGATATCTCGAAGACCTTGTTTATACGCCTAAATTTTTGAAAGCATACGAAAGCGTTAAGAGCGGAGCCTTAGGTAGAATACTGTGGGCCAAATCAAGAGAAACACATCCTGGCCCGCACAGTGATTGGTTCTGGAATATAGAGCAGGCAGGCGGTGGCTGTATTCTTGATCTTGGTTGCCATTGCGTAGAAATTACCCGCAGCTATATTGGTAAAGACATTAAGCCGGTAGAAGTAATGTGCTGGGCAGACACACAGGTAAAGCCGATTGATGCCGAAGATCATGGTATTGCATTAATCAAATACGAAAATGGAGCGATTGCGCAATTTGAAGTAAGCTGGACTTTTAGGGGTGGGCTTGATCTGAGAGATGAAGTAATGGGTACGGAAGGTACTATATGGATCAATAGCTTTTTACGCACAGGTTTTGATATGTTCACTACAGGGAAAGGAGCAGATTATGTTGCTGAGAAAGCGGAAAGCAACACAGGTTGGCTGTTCCCGGTAGGAGATGAGCTGAATGAACTAGGATACAATCACATGTTTATGGATATGTTTAATTCTATGGAAGCGGGTAAACAACCTAAGGAAACTTTTTATGACGGTTATGTGGTAAACTGTGTATTAGATGCGGCGTATAAATCTGCTAAAACCAAACAGTGGGAACCGGTAAAGCTTGATATATGGAGAGGAAAAACCGATATATCAAAAGATAGCCACCTGGTTGAGCACGATGCCGACCACTATCTTGTAAAAGAAGAAATAACACATTACGGCACAAAGAAATTAATATTAAAGGAAAAAAAATCCGGAAAAATTGTTCAGAAAATAGTGGATTAAATTTCGGTTACGCCCTGCTGTTGTAAGAAACACTGGTTAATCTTTCTTTTAAAGGATTATATTTTCAGAATCCGTCAGCTTCAAAAGCTGACGGATTTTTTTTGCAATTCTTTAATACTTTCTTTACAAACGTTAGTGCAATGTTATTCGTTTATACACATTAAGCATTCTTGCTTTAATTGCATCTAATTAGTAGAACTTTAAAAACAGCATTTATGAAAAAGTTAATCGTCGTTTTATTTGCCTTGGGTTTGACGACTGGTGTGTTTGCACAAAAAATAATTCGTGGCGGTGGTGTAAGAGTGATATCCCGCCCTGTTATAGCGGTCGGAGCCTATTCTCCTTTTTATTACGGTTACGGTTATAGTCCTTTCTGGGGTAGTCCTTTCGGTTATCCTTATGGTTATAATAACTTTAACCACAGGCCTACAAAACTTGATTTGCAGATAGCAGACATTAGAAATGATTATCAGCAAAAAATCAGTTCAGCAAAAGATGATAAGAGCGTGCCGAAATCTGAAAGGCGACAAATTGTTCGTGATTTAAAACACGAGAGGGATCAACAGATCATAGAAGCTAAAAGAAACTATTATAAATTGAAGTAAGGTCTTCCTGTATTTGGCAATACTTCAATATTGTTCCTGCTACAATAGCTATACCTGAGAGGGTGTAGCTATTTTTTTGTTCGCACACACATCTCCTTCGTCCCCTCGAAGAAGCGCAAAGGAAGTTGCCCTATTATACAATTGCAAGGGACTGAGGAATCTCATCGTCGTAATCCCACAGTAGGTTTCTTTCCCGCTTATTTCTGTGTTTAACCTTAAGGGGATGAAGCGGGATCGAAATGGCGCGAAGGGGAAAATTATTCCAAACCAAACACTCCTTTATTCAACACTTGTAAAGTGGCTGTTTTATGGGAAGCTGGAACCAATATAGATACGTTGTGCCTGCTGCCACCATAACTCACCATACGTACTGGAATTTGTGATAAAGCTTCGAATAACTTTTTCAATACATCCGGTGTTTGGGCAATTTCATTTCCTACAATAGAAACAATCGCTTGGTCTTTATCAACCTCTACGGTGCCGAATGGCTCCAGCTCTTTTAAGATAGAAGATAATTGAGCATCATTATCTATTGTAATAGAAACGGCTACTTCAGAAGTGGTAACCATATCAATAGGTGTTTTATATTTTTCGAACACCTCAAATATTTTTCTTAAAAACCCATATGCCAAAAGCATGCGGCTGCTTTTAATTTTAATCGCAATAATGCCATCTTTAGCCGCTACGGCTTTAACACCCACAGATCCCGCATCCTGCATAATAGTGGTGCCGGGCGCTTCGGGTTCCATTGTATTGAGCAACTTGACAGGAACCTTTTCCTGCTGCGCAGGCCAAATACAGGTAGGGTGAAGAATTTTAGCGCCGAAATAAGCTAACTCTGCTGCCTCATCAAAGCTTAGTTTTTCTATTGGCAGCGTTTTTTTAACTATTCTTGGATCGTTATTATGCATACCGTCAATATCTGTCCATATTTCGCATACGGAAGCATTAACAGCCGCAGCAATAAGCGAAGCAGTATAGTCGCTTCCGCCACGTTTAAGATTGTCTACTTCACCACGGGCATTGCGGCATATGTATCCTTGTGTAATAAACAATTTTTTATCGGCATGCTGTTGAAGCACCCGGTTTAATTTTACACGGATGGCATCAAAATACGGCTCGTCATTGGCATCAATCTGCATAAAGTCGAGAGCAGGCACCAGTGCGTGATCAATTGTATGTTCTTCCAGATAAGCGCTGAAAAGTTTTGTGCTCATTAACTCTCCTTGTGCCAGAATATCTTTATTAAGCGCCTCGTTAAAAGATATTTTAAGAATGATATTAAGAAAATCAAAGTGTTCAGTAATAACAGCTTTACCTTTTTCTAAAGTTTTTTCTGTTTTTAAAAGATCTTTTACAAAATTTTGATAGTGTGCCTCCAGGGTATCAATAACACGTTTGGCTTCCTGTTTATCTCCTTTTGACAAGGCATCACCTATAGCAACAAGGGCATTGGTTGTTCCGCTTAAGGCGCTTAATACTACAATTTTAGGTTCATCACCTACTGTAATCAGTTTAGCTACCTGTTGCATTCTTTCAGGCTTACCTACAGAGGTGCCTCCAAACTTCATGATTTTCATGACTACCTTAGTTTTATTTTTTTGCGGTGCAAAGATAATGGGTAGGATGATACGACAGCATAGAGAATAGCGCCTTTCAAAAGAAGGATTAGTGTGAATCAGCCTGCATTTTAAACAAAAACGGCAGCAACATATAACTGTTGCTGCCGCCTTTTATTCATTCACTGCGAAGCTAGAATGGAAGATCATCAACAGGCTCGGAAATCTCATTTTGAGAAACAGAAGATGTGCTTATATCACCGCCACTATAATTAGCAGCCGTTCCGCCTTCTGTTCTGTTGCCACTACCCAGCAACTGTACGCTGAACACACGTAATGTAAGTGAAAAACCACTGGTGCCATCATTGCGGGTATATGTTCTTACTTCGGGAGTTCCTTCGGCATATACCTGTGTTCCTTTTTTTAAATAGGGTGCAATACCGGTTTTATCTGTCCAGTAAGCGCATTCTACCCAGGTAGTTTTATCTTTTTGCTGACCCGAGGCATCCCGGAATTTTTCTGTATGAGCCACGCTGAAATTAATAACAGACTTTCCGTTAACTGTATTTGTAATACAGTCTTTCCCTAAATTGCCAATTACCTGTAACTTGATCATAGCATTAGCTTTTAAAAGTTAAAAACCCAAGTTAATTATTTTACACTTACCACGAGCAGTTGTATATAATTTTAGGATAGTAATACACAAAACAGTTCCAGGTTACAAGTTTCCGGTTACTGGGAAAATAAAAAACACCGCGAAGAATCGCGGCGTTGTATATAATTGAACTCCAAAATGATGGTTATGGTTGTACGGCAAATAGAAGGTTGTTAAGTGATTTAAACTGCACAATTCTCTTGTACATCGATTAATGTAAAACAGGTTATAAATGCGACTAAAAAAGCCAATTTTTTCATCTCCATAAAAATTATGATCTTTAAAAAATACACCGTGAAGAATCACGGCGTCTGATTATAATTGAACTCCAAAAATTCTTTATTCCGCACCGTCTGTTACGGCGCGTTCAATGGCTTTTGCGCCAATATTTTTTCCAACATCAAACCCAACTTCACAATCTGTTGGATAGTGTATACCTCCATAAAATCTTGACATACTTGCCTCTTTAGCCATTGCCAGGTATGCTGCAGCTCTTTCAGGAAGAATGTGCCCCAGTAATATAGCTGCCCCACCACTAAAGGTGGCGTGACCTGATATGTATGAAGGGAAATTGGGAATGCCGGTTAGTGTTTTAATAGATGGATTCATTTGTGTTGGGCGGGGATTGAAGTAATAGTACTTTGTATCCCAGCAAACAATGGCCGCATCCATCATGGTCATATTAAGCAAGGCAAAATTTCTTGCCCAGCGTACTTCACTAAAATTTTTTCCTATAAAATCTTCAGCAGCAATGGCGTTCCAATGACCGGGAGGGGTTACAGTACCTACACCATCAGCCCAAAAATTAACAATAGCGGTACGCTCACGTGTAGGTTTCTTTATCATGTCGTACACCTGCTGGGTTTCTTTTTTCATTATATCGCTGGTAGAAGAAGGAGGTGGTCCCGGGCGAAGAGATACTGCCGTGGCAGAATCAAAAAGAAATGGTTTTACTTTTCCAAAAAACGGAAGCATGGGCGGTCTTTTAGGTAACTCCAGGCTGTACCATGGTGTTTCTCCAAGGCTTTCGGCATCTGTTTCCAGTTTTGTCCATTGTGTTTGGTTGCCTACAGCACCTCCCGTTCCGTCTGTTCGTGCCCGGCTAACAAATTTTAATGCTACCGATTTTCCCAATGCAATTCCTGCATCAACATCACTGCGCACAGCCGATCCGGAAATGATAGCTGCCCGTTTATATTCATCGGCTTTTTTCTGAATGTAGTCCTGGTCACCTGGAAAAAGCAGTTTAAACAACTCTACTGAAGCTCCTATAATTACACCTTCGGTAGAAGGATAGGAGGAGAGGGTTGTTTTAGGAACCATTACGTTTAATGATGAATCAACCATATAAGGCGCCTTCCGGTTATACAATTGTTTATAATGCCATGCTGCAACCAACGCATCGTATTGCGCAGCGCTAATGTAGGCATATGTCTTGAGGCATGGTGGGTTGGCAAAGGGAAACTGCGGGTAGGCCAATGGATTAACCGCACTTGGAACGGGGTAGGAGCCATCTTCATTTTGATATGGAGGCAGATTATGCTTGGCTACCAATTCACGCATTAGTTCATTCCAGCGAAGAATACCACCTGCACTCCAGTACTCCACCATTTTTTTATCCGCGGCGCTAATATTAGCCTGCCAGTCTTTTATTTCATTAATCTCTGCACCACGATAATCCGGCGCAGTAACAGGAGCTGGAACAGCTAATGGCATTTCATCAGGTGCGCTTAGCAAAATGGTTTTTCCAGGTGCCTGCATCAGCATCAGGTTCTGCCGGTGATAAAGCAGGAAGATCTGCGGTTCTTTCTTTAATAGTTTTTGAACAGGAAGAAAGAAAAGCGTAGTTAACAATTATGCCACACAACAACCAGATTATTTTTTTCATATCAGTTCTTTTATAATGAGTTTGTATCAGGGGTATGTCTTTTTTTGAAATACAACGCGTAGAAAATCCCACCGCCATAAGAGGTTGCCTGTCCCATATTTCGCCCGGCTACGGTATAATTACCTATAGCCAGAATGGAAAGATTGGTATAAGCAGGTATAGTGTACTTTATATTTACACCTACAGTTGTTGCATTCATGGTAAGGTTTGGAGGAGGGAGCATGCCATTCCTGGGTATATCAAAGCCACCCTGTGTACTCATTTGGTTAAGTACCGCTTCTGCCAACAGGTATTTGCTTCTGTACCCTGCCCTTAACTGAAGGTTAATAACATTCGGCATCTTTACTTCGTTGGTAATATGTAATTGATCGGTATAGTAAGCATCTCTGTCAATCTTTACATTACTGCGCCATATATATGCGGCGGATCCTGTAACAGAAAGTTTTTTATACTGATAATCTACCATTCCTTTTGCGGAAAGATTAGTAGTGCCTGACCCGATTGCCAGGGGAATATAATCTATTACATAATTGGTTAAAGGAGTTGATAATCCTCCTAGGGCAAATACAGATACTTTATTGTTTCCTGTTTTTTGATGATAGAAACGCCACTTAACATTTACAGAAAGATCCTGCACGCCTTTCTCGCCATGAAGGGTGCCACCAGTCGCCTTTGTCCAAACGTAGGGAGCCGCTGCCATTATGTTAAGGTTATCTGATATGCCATAGTTGGCCATGTACATAACAGACTGAGTAGAAACAGTGCCCATATTGAGATTGGTTCTTTTCAGTGTTCCTTCCCAATAATGATCCCAGGAAGAATAATTGTATAAAGGCCCCTGACAGAACTGATTTTTATTCATCATTATAGCATCTGCATCCGTTTGCGCATCTGCCTTGCAGACAAAGCAAATAATCGCAAATGATATAAAAATGCTGGTTAAATATTTTGTCATAAGCAATTAATTATTTTTTCATTTTTAGTTTTGATGTTACCAGGTTACCAATTTTCTGTCCCTGGTCTTCAGATACTTCTATAGCACGTTTAAAATGTATTCCGCCATAAAACCGGCTCATCCCGGCTTCTTTGGCTGCTTCCATGGTAGAATTAAAGTTTCTGTCGGGCCATCCCCATGGTCTTTCAGTTGAATCTCTGAAAGGTGTTTGGCTACCATAAATATTTGTAAGCACAGTGGCTGCGGCATTGGATATAATAGAATGACCGCTGGTATATTCAGGAAAAGGTGGCGTTTGGAGTTCTGGTTTCCAGTCTTCATCAATATACCTGTTGATATAGCTTTCGGGTCTTATAAGGTTATAAGTATACTTCATATCCCAGCAGGAAATAAAGGCATCCATAATAGAGAAAGCAACATTGGCATAAGTGTAAACAGTTTCTTCAAAATCTGCCTTTTTATTCTCACATATTATTCCTGTAATGCCCATCCAGTGGCCGCCCGGCGTCATGGCTTTTGTTGCGAACATTACATGCCCGGCCACATTCATTTTAAAGCCATTACAATCCCAAAAATCTGCTATGGCCTTTTGCTCGTCGGTTAAATTATTTACAACAGCATACACTTCTGATGCCATTTTATAAAACGGGCTTGTACTGTCTTTACTGAATGCCGGAGGTGGAGGTGCAACAAACTGGTTACTGCTGTCCATAGCAATAGTTCTTATTTTACGCCAGCTTGGCTCTACCCCCTGGAAATATCCTGGAGGTGTAGGCACCCATTTACCTTCTTCATCAGGTACGGTATACTTAGCAGCCGAACGTGTTTGCGCATAGCTGTCTTTTTTGCTCCAGGCAAGTATATATTTTGCTACGGTATCTGCGTATTTAGTTGAGTTAGTATAAATATCTTCAGGCATTCCATGATCCTTAGCCAGGGTGCGGAGTGAATCGCTGATAGCGGCAGTAGTTTCTTTTGAAAAAGTAAGCGCTTCACCAATTTGCATAAAAGCCATTGTTGCCGCAAAAGGATAATTTATAGTTACTCCTTTTGGTGGCTCAGGAACTTTTACGAGGTCTTTTAGCTGACCTGAAAGTGAAGTATACTTAGTACTGCCATGCGCCATAACTTCATAAGCCGCCAGATGGCTGTAAGCATATATTCTACTCGCCACCGGTGGCGTGAAAATATCGTAGGTGATTACTTCAGTTAACTGACCTGTAATTGTGTTATACAGCTTTGGATCATTAAATACCTTTTCATAATCATTCTTTTTTGCTTTACAGGCAAACAAGAAACATAGCAGTATACCTGCGCAATAATAAGTTATCTTATTCATGATTTGTACAAATCTTGTAGTTCAATTATATGATCCTGGATGATTTTTATTCCATCGCGATGCCATACCTGATCCTTTAACTTATTGGTCAAGGCGCATACACCGAAAAAACCAGTAAGAAGCCATGTAGTGCCACATGAAGATCATGATAAAGTAATTGTTAATCACCAACAAAAATTTATCAAAGATGCGCACTATATCAAATAATATTCTCTGGTGGCTGTCCGGGAGAAGAAAAAATTGTTGAAGATAAAAGCGATACATCAGAGGAATGAAACATTCTATTGTCAACAGAAATTAAAACATTCCATTCTGCACTCTGTTGAAGAGTATAATCACTCAATGAAAACTTAAGGGCTAATGAATTAGTGCCTGAAGATTTTTTGCCGCTGGTTTCTTTTTGCAATTCATTTACTAAAAGCGAAAACGCTTCTCTTGCGGTTGCTATCTGCGTTTTTTCCTTATTGGGAATGCAAAGCAGAATCAATGAATCATTGTATACTTTTCTTTGCACGTATTTATAGTGTACGCCTGCAATATCTATCTCGCCTGAATATCTTTCAAATTCTTTGGAGCTGTTTCCGTAAGGAACGGTTAAAGGAATTTTCATTTCAACCAGTTCCTTTTCGTCATATTCCTGCTTGTCAATTTTCACTTCCAGCCTGGTATTTGCTTCGGTTTCCCAATACTGCAACAACATTCTGTAACCAACCAGGTTAAAGAACAAAGTAAGTAGCAGGGATATGGCTGTTAACCGACGCAAAGCAAGTTTTAGTTGTTTTTTGGTTTATTGAACAAGACAATGTTAGCAATTTTTCCGTAAAAAAGTAAAAAATCTTAATATGGCTATTAGCTGTCAGCTATCAGCCATCATTTTTTACAAAGTAATTCCTGACTGCCAAAAGCTGATTGCTACTTTTCATAAAGCAGCAATTACACTTATTTCAACATTTACATTTTTAGGTAAGCCCTTCACCGCTACCGTTTCCCGCGCAGGGAAATCCGCTTTAAAATAAGCGGCATATAAGCTATTTACTGTAGCAAATAAACTCATATCGCTCAAAAAGATAGTGGTTTTTACAATATTGCTGAAGTTCATTCCTGCCTGTAAAAGAATGGCTTCAATATTTTTCATTACCATAGTGGTTTCTTCAGTTATATCGGTTGCATCCACATTGCCGGTGGCGGGGTTTATTGCCACCTGTCCTGAAACAAACAGCAGGTTTCCGGTCATTACTGCCTGGCTGTAAGGTCCAATAGGTGCAGGTGCATTTGTGGTATTGATTATTTTCTTGCTCATACTTTATAATTATATGTCAGCAAAATTCACATCTTTACTTCGGTCTTCCAACCTATTTTTGCTGATTTATAATTTTAATTCTCATAATAACAGTATGTCGTTGGTTTTATTTATTGATACCGCGCTTGAAAAAGCAATTGCAGGAATTTCGATGGCTGAACATTTATTATCAATAAGAGAAAATGAAAAGCAAAATGAACATGCTGCATTTATTCAACCCGCCATTCATCAAATGTTTAGCGAATTAAATTATAACATCAACGATATTGATGTTGTGGGCATAACCAGCGGACCAGGTTCTTATACGGGATTGCGTGTAGGGATGGCTACTGCAAAAGGGATATGCTATGCGCTGAAAAAGCCGTTGGTAGCGGCTTCTACGCTGGAAGTATTAGCAACCGCAGCAATAGAAAAATTTCCGGAGTTTGATTTGTATTGTCCGATGATTGATGCAAGAAGGGAGGAAGTATACACCGCTTTATTTAATAAGGATATGCAAATTGTGACTGCACCACAAGCGCTTATTTTAAATGAGCAATCGTTTGCACAGGAATTGCAGCAAAATAAAATATTGTTCTTTGGTAATGGCGCTTCAAAATTGGGGAAATTTTTGCCCACTAACGGTAACGGCTATTTGGAGAAAATAGCATATCAACCACGGCATCTCGCTCAAATATTCTTTAATCGCTTCAAAAGCAGTCAGTTCCTTGATTTAGCATATGCAGAACCATTTTATATAAAAGGCTTTCATTTTGGCGATGCATCAAAAAAATTGCCAAACAGCAATTTTATTATTTAATGTACATTAACATTCATGGAGAGAGGTTATTTGTTTTTTCATCTATATCTTTGCTCCTGATATCTTAATGAATAAATTTTAAAGTTATTACTCCTATGACAGGCCTTTCAAGTCCTTACACGATGGTTTTAAATGGTTCGGGACAGGAAAATGTTTCCGAAGTGAAAATTGACTTTCTCAATGTAAAAAAAGCCGCTCTTATTTTAAGGGCTCTGAACCACAAGTTGCGTCAGCAGATGATTCAGTTGCTGGATGAAAAGCAAAAGATGACGGTTACTGAGTTGTATGTACAACTCCGGCTAGAGCAATCCGTTGCATCTCAGCATCTTGCTATTTTAAGAAGAGCGGGAATGGTAATTACAACAAGAGAGGGAAAGTTCATTTATTATTCTGTAAATCACAAAAGGTTAGCTGAGATTTACAGTTACGTAGAGCAACTACTTAATTGATAGCACCACTATTTTTGTAAAAGCGGTTGGTATCACATCAACCGCTTTTTATTTGCCCCTTTTAGCCGTATAAATTTTAAAATGCATAAATTTTTTGTATGAGCAGTAGTATACAACCTATAAATGTTGAGCAATTAAAACAGATGTTGACAGCGGATGATCAATTGTGTATAATTGACACAAGAAGCGCTGTTGAATTTACGGATGGGTTTATTCCGGAGTCGGTTTTTGTGGGGCAGGAAGGGAATTTTGTGGAGTGGATGTTGAGTTTATTTCCGCCTGATACCAGGATAGTATTAGTAACAACCGCTGGTAAAGAAGGGGAGTGCATAACCTTACTGGCAGATGCAGGATTTAAACATATTGAAGGATATCTGAAGGGTGGTTTTGAAGCGTGGAGAAAAGCAGGAGAACCCATTGATATGATTGTTAATGTGGATGCCGCTGAACTGGCAATGGATATTCCATTTGATGAACACCTGGTGATATTAGATGTAAGAAGGCCTGTGGAATTTGCAGAAGGACATATTGAGAACGCTGTTAATCTTCCCCTCGTTGATATTAAGGACCCTGGTAACCTTGCGCAACTGGATGAACATAGCAATCTTTATATCCATTGCGCAAGAGGCTATAGAAGTGTTATAGCTGCTTCACTATTAAAACAACAGGGCTTTAATAACCTGCGTAATGTATCTGGTGGTTGGGATTTTATAAAACATACCAAAGGCTTTAAAATTGTAAAAGAAACGAGCGCGCTTAATTAGAGGAGTGAATAGTGAATTGTGAATTGTGAAAGAAAATCACTGTTTGTTGAAAGAAAATCACTTTCTCAAGTCAGAATAAAAATACACTATTGACAATTCACCATTCACATAAGCTCTTACTTCAACGACATTGATTGACCATTCCCCCATGGCCTTTATACAAACGTACCGGGCCATCCAGTTTTACTTCAAGTACAGTCATGTATTCATCCATAGCACCGGCAGGAACACCGTCAATATATACAAGACCAGGAACGGGGCTCCATGAAATTTTTCCCACTATTTTATGAGCGAGCGGCTGATTTGCGCCAATAACCTTAATACTTTGAATTTTGTTGATCAAACCTTTTATTACCAACCTGCCTGCATTGGCATTAGCCACAAATAGATAAAGCGTTGATGAATCTTTTGATAAAGTGCTTGGTCCATAAAAATGACCTGGCGGAAGCCCGGCAATTGTACTGAAAATAGCAGTCTCATGTTTATTGGTCCATTTGCCCAGTTCTTTTAATAAATGAACCTGTTCAGTTGGGATCCATCCATCCTCTCTTGGGCCTATATCAAACAAGAGGTTTCCGCCATTGCTTATAACATCCGCGAATATGCTGATCAGTTCATAAGGTGTTTTATAGGTACTGTCATCTGGATGATATCCCCAGTTATTATTAGAGGTCATACAAAGTTCCCATGCACCCAATGTAGGCCGGGTAACCGGAAAATTTTGTTCAGGTGTTTCGTAATCACCATACCCCATCAATCTTGAGTTAATAATCGCATTGGGATTATGGGCAAGAATTTGTTCTCTAACTTTTTTAGCCTGCCACTCTTCGGCATTGTGCTCCCAATCGCCATCAAACCAAAATAGGTCAGGGTTGAAATTCGTGCTGAGTTCCTGTATCTGCTTTTGGTAAAAAGAAACAAACCGTTTCCACCTCATAGTATCATTTTTAACCTCGTACCTGCTGCTATCTTTTAAAAACCCCGGGTAATCCTGGTGGCTCCAATCCAGAATAGAAAAATAGGCACCGGCTTTTAGGCCTTCCTTGCGAACGGCAGCAAAAAACGGGGTGAGTACATCTTTACGTGCGGGGGTTAATTTAGCCGTACTCATATTATTGGCTTTAGTATCCCATAAAGCAATACCATCATGATGCTTGGTAGTTATAACGGCATACCTGGCGCCGGTTTCCTTAATTAATTTTGCCCAGGCTTCCGGGTTGTAATTCTTTGCGGTAAAACCATTCAACTGTTTCATATAATCCGCATAACTCATTTTTTTATTGTGAAAGGCCCAACTTTCATCAACACCATTTACTGAATAAATGCCCCAATGAATAAAGATTCCCAGTTTGGCATCTTTAAACCACTGCATTTTTGCAGCCTCGTTTTCTGTTTGTGCAAAAGCCTTAGGTGATATAATAAATTGAAAAGCAAGTGCTAGTAAAGAAAAATATTTCATGACGAACAGTTATTTGAAGGAATAAAGGTAATACATCCACTAAAAACATATTAAATAAGATAACTTATGCGGATATCGGTGAATTGAAGATTAGTTTAATGTTTTTGTTGAAATCTTTTTGTTTTTATAAAATAAGTTTAGTTATTTTAACAAGTAATTAAAGAAAAGTTAATACCACTATTACCCAAAATGGCTGCAAAGAGCTCCTTATATCGTAAGAAGATTATAAATCATTTATACTTCTCCAAATTGCTGTCCTGCGCGGAAGTGAGCGCCAGAATTGAAAAAAGTTTATCTCTTACTACCAAAATATTAAATGAACTGGTTAATGAAGGGTATGTTGTAGAAACCGGACACGCACCTTCAAGCGGAGGCAGACGTCCGCAGATGTATGCTCTGCGTTCAGATATTATGTATACCGTGGCTGTTGCAATGGACCAGTTTGTAACCAGGCTGGTAGTAATGGATATGCATAACAAGCCTGTAAATAAAATTGAAACTTTCGAACTCAATCTCTCCAAAGACCCACAGGCTCTCCCAAAACTGGCAGATAAAATTGATACAGTTATAAATAATTCAGGCATCGACAGAAATAAAATAGCCGGAGTAGGAATTGGTATGCCTGGTTTTATTAATGCCAAAGATGGCATCAACTATTCTTTTTTAGAAAATCACGGAGATAGCATTGCAGGATTTATCAGCACTAAAACAGGTGTTCCGGTATATATAGACAATGACTCCAGTATGATTGGCCTGGCTGAATTAAAATTCGGAGCAGCCCGCAAAAGAAAAAATGTGATGGTTATTAATGTGGGTTGGGGTGTTGGCCTTGGATTAATCCTAAACAAAGAATTATTCAGGGGAGATGATGGTTTTGCGGGAGAGTTCAGCCATATACCATTGTTTCAAAATGGAAAATTGTGCAGTTGTGGTAAAAGCGGTTGTTTAGAAACAGAAGCAAGTCTTACCGCGGTAATAGAAAAAAGCGCTGCAAGGGTTAGCTGCGGGTAAAGCCTCTATACTAAAAAAAGAACAACTGGAAAATGATACGCCTGAAAATGCGGGGAATGCCATTTTTGACGCAGCCGGTAAAGGAGATCGCTTTGGTGTTGAATTATTATCTGAAGCGGGATATAATATTGGGCGTGGTATTGCTATTCTCATTCACCTGTTAAATCCCGGCTTGGTGGTGTTGAGTGGGAGAGGTTCGGTTGCGGGTAAAATTTTGCAGGCGCCTATACAGCAGGCGTTGAATGAGCATTGTATTCCACGGCTTGCTGCCAATACCGAAATTATGATTTCAGATATTGGGCATGAAGCACAATTAATAGGAAGTTCGGCCCTGGTAATGGAAAAATATGAAAAAGGAATATTTACGAAAAAGAAAATACAAGAAGTAGCCTGAGAAAACTAACCACAAAAATTTTTTAAACAACCAAAATTTCCCTGTAATGAAAAAAATGCGTATTCATTTACTGCTGATGATGTTTGCAGTATTGATGAGTAACTATGTGCTTTCCCAACAAAAAAGAACGGTTTCCGGAAATGTTTCAGACGAATCAGGCGCTGCTGTGCCTGGTGTATCTGTTGCTGCAAAAGGCGGTGCTGCTCTCGGTGCTACCGATGCAGAAGGACATTTCAGCGTGTCATTAACCTCTTCTCAAAATGTACTCGTTTTTTCTTCTATTGGTTTTGAAACACGGGAAGTAAATGTGGCTTCCCAAAGCACCATTAATGTAGTGCTGAAATCGGCTATTAAAGAAAACGAAGCTGTAGTAGTAACTGCATTGGGTGTTGTAAAACAAAAAAGACAACTGGGCTTTTCTATAACTAACGTACAAGGTGCTGAGCTGTCAAAAACCAATGAGGTGAATCCCATCAATGCATTACAGGGCAGAGTTGCCGGTGTGCAGATTGACATGGGCGGCGCTGGTGGTTTGATGGCAAATTCCAAAATCGTTATTCGTGGTAATTCTACCCTGGGGTCTAATAACCAACCCATTTTTGTTATAGACGGTGTTATCATGGATAATGATGTGTTCAACGGTACAGGTCGTGATTTTGGAAATGATCTGAAGAACCTGAATATGGACGATTTTGAAAGTGTATCCGTATTAAAGGGATCTGCCGCTGCTGCATTGTATGGTACAAGAGCGATAAATGGTGTTATTCTTATCACAACCAAAAAAGGAAAAGCACGTAAAGGGATTGGTGTTAGTGTAAATCAATCAATAACAGTTACAGATCCATATGCCGGCTGATTTTCAAAATGAATTTGGTGGTACTGGTACGGTAGGCGCTTTCTTTACTGATAATCGTGATCCTAATTATAAGGCTAATGAAGCCTGGACAACCAAAGTATTTCCTACTGATCCTATTACCGGTGAACAATATATTGACAGACAGATTAACCGTGAATTGGAAAACTGGGGACCTCGCATGTTAGGACAACAGGTTAGAAATTACGACGGAACAATGACTACATATTCCCCTAAACCGAACAATTTCCTGGATGCTTTTCAAACAGGAATGGGTTATAATACCAATGTGGCGGTGGAAGGCGGTTCTGAGAAAACAACGTTCCGTTTATCTTATAACAGAAACCAGGCAGACGGTGTAGTGAGCAACAACAGTCTTAAGAAAAATGCATTTGATTTAAGGGTTACCCATAAGCTTACCAAGTTTTTAGATATAGACTTTACTGCAGCCTATACTGATTTTGTTGGTAAAAATCCACCACGGTTGGGTGGTTTGGATGCGTTTGCATCTTACAACTTCGGTAAATTATTTAGCTGGATGCTTCCTCGTAACTATGATACAAAATATTGGATGCAGCGGGAGAATTATGTGAGTAAACTGGGTGGCGCACCCGATCCAACAAACCAGAACGAAACCAACAAGGCCCCTGAATCACGTTTCTGGTTTTCTTTGTTTGAAAACAATTATGTTCAACGTGAGCAACTGCTCAGAAGCAGGCTTGCGGTAAACCTTACTTTAACCAGTTGGGCTAAGTTGGTATTAGAGGGAAATATCAATAATATTTATACCAAAAATGAAACGAAGGAATTGGGACAAGGCACAAACTTTAGCGGTGGTGCTTACGGATTGGGCTTTCAAAACAAACAAAGTAATTTCCTGAAGTGGATGTTGATGTTTAATAAAGACATCAGTCCTGATTTTACTTTTAATGGATACGTAGGTGGTGAGGCGCAATTCTATAAAACAGACTATGAAAATAGTACAACTGATGGAGGCCTGATTTATCCAGGTAATTTCTTCCTGGCTAACTCCAAAAATCCTCAGATTACCAGGGCGGGTGTTTTAAATCGCAAAAAATTTAATTCTTTATACGCCAGTGCAGATTTTGGATACAAGAATATGCTGTTTTTGCAGGCAACATTCCGCAACGACTGGTCTTCGGCATTAACTTATACCAGCGACACACTTAAGAGCAACAATAGTTATAATTACCCGGCGGTAAGTTTATCCTGGATCTTTACCGAAACTTTCAAGCGCAGCCTCCCTTCATGGATCACTTATGGTAAGTTAAGGGCTAATGTGGCCGCTTTGGGCGGAGATACTGATCCCTATACTTTAAATCCAGGTTTTGTGTTTACCGATTATAGTTATGGAAATGGACAAACTGTTCCTCAGTCCACCTATAGTTCAAGCGGAAAGTTGCAGCCAAACATCAAACCTCAGAATAAAATATCTAAGGAGGTTGGAGTTGAAATGCGTTTTCTTGAAAATCGCTTAGGGTTAGACGTTAGCGTATACCAGGATAATACCAAGAATCAGATATTAAGAATAGGCGCTCCGTTTGAGTCTGGTATTGATAACATCCTCATTAATGCAGGTAATATTCAGAACAGAGGAATTGAAATTTCATTGGATGCAACTCCTGTGCGCAACAAAAATTTTTCATGGACTTCTGCAATTAATTATGCGGTTAACAGGAATAAGATTGTTGAGTTATACCAGGGTATAACTGAATTTAACTTAAATGCCAATGTTGCAGAAATCAGCACATGGGCGGTAGTAGGTAAATCGTACGGCGTGCTTCGCAGCCAGATTGAATCAAATAAATTTCAGGCAGTAGATGCAAATGGAAAACCAGTTGCCGATGCCCGCAATGGATTGCCGATACTTACCTGGAGAAGCGATTCAAGAACTGCTTTTCCTAAAAGAAGTGGCAGGTGGCAGGACATTGGCGATATTAATGCAAAATTCAGAGCAGGTTGGGATAACACGTTTACATATAAAAATTTTAGTTTAAATATATTGGTTGATGCAAAAATTGGTGGAATTCGTAGCAGCAAGTTACAGGTGGGGGTACGCATACTGGCGTATTTCCTAACACTTTACCTGGAAGAGATGCTGAACACGGTGGAATTCAATGGACTTCTCAATATTCAAACGATCTGGGCACATATGATGATGGTGTTATACCCAAAGGTGTATTTGGAGAGGGCACCGTGGTAGACAAACCAGGAGGCGGAACTGCAGATGTTAGTGGGATGACTTACCAGGAGGCTTACGATCAAAAATTGATAGAACCTTCCCACCTTCCACAATTTTCATATCGTTATGGATCGTCTTCTACAGGTGTATCTGATTTTTGGGTATTAAAAAATTCATGGGTATCCTTACGGCAGGTGGCATTAAGTTATTCCTTCCCTGCTAAGTGGTATTCTAAATTAAAATTGAACAATCTCGCTTTATCAGCAGTAGGCCGTAACCTGGTATATCTATATCAGTCGTTGCCATACAATTTTAATCCGGAATCAAACAATTCCAATAATACAGCATCTTCAGGTGAAGATGGATTTTTACCAAAAACACGTACCCTGACATTTACATTAAGAGCGACATTCTAAACAATTTATTCAGATTTACTATCACTTCAATTGTATAGGTCATGAAAAAAATATCATCATATATAGCAATGATCGCTTTGTTAGTAATAACAGGCGTATCGTGCAAAAAAGATTTTAACGAGCTTAATACCGACCCCACCATTGTTATTATCCCCGATGTAAAGTTCCTGTTAACTTATTCAGAAGAACACATGGTTACTTACCAGGGTACTGAATGGGTTTGGGAAAGTATGGAACAGTTGTTCCGTTATACGCAACATGTTACCGCTGATCCATATGAAGTAACAACTAATGTAAACAGTCGTTATCCTAATTACTATCAACAGGTACTGCCCAATCTTTTTGAAATAAGGAGGCAGATTGATACAAAAGCAGATAAAGACAGTTATCAAAAAATGGTAGCTGTAACGCATGTATTACAGGTTTGCCAGGGCATAAAGGTTACAGACATGAATGGTTCTATTCCTTATACCGAAGCCATCCAGGGCAGATATGAAAGCAAATACAATCCTGTTTACGATGACCAGGAAACATTATTCAATACATGGCTTGGGGAATTGGATAATGCTATTGCTGTTTTGAATAATGGTTCATTAACTGATCAACAAAGTTTTGGTAGCTCGGATATCTTTTATAACGGCGATTGGACAAAATGGACAAAGCTTGCTAATACCCTGAAGCTTCGCATTGCAGCGAGGCTGGAAAATCAAAATGTAGCTAAAACAAAGGAAATATTTAAGGCAGTAATGACTGATGCCACCGGGCCTATTGACAACGATAATGCTCAACTATCTTTCGTTAGTAAAACATATACGCCACAAGGCGATGCAGTTAACTACAGAAGCGTTAGATACGGAAGTACTTCGATCATCAATTTCCTGAAATCTTCACAAGACCCAAGGCTGAAAATATATTTTGAAGACAATGACCTGGTAGGTACTTATAAAGATACGCTTACTAAGTATGCCGCTACTTTACCTTCTTTTATCAATACCAGTGATCCATTGATCCAATACCAGGGAGCTCCTGCAGATTGGACAACAAATCCTACAGTAGCTTCTTATATCAGCAATGCTTTTGCTGTTGGTAATACTAATACAGGCAACAGTTTGAACAGGTTTTTCCTTATTTCACCCATTAACCGGAAGTTCTTCTCTCCAAGGCAAAACCAGGGAGTAGGCGACTATATCGAAATGCTGGTAAGTAACGCGGAATCTTGTTTATTGGTAGCCGAATTTATTCAAAAAGGATATGGAGATGGAGTAGATACGAAAGGAACAGCCGAAGACTGGTATAAAAAAGGAGTTACTTCTTCCATCAACACTATGAATAAAATAGCTGTTGCTGCAAATTCAACAACTGCCTTCACTGGAGAAAACGGATCGGCAGTTATTAATCCCTACCTGGAAGGCGATGATATTAAATTTAATGGTACGAATGACCTGGAGCGAATATACATACAGGAATACCTCAATTTCTATCGTAGTCCTAATGAAGCGTTTGTTTTTGTAAGAAGAACAGGTTATCCTAAAAATACCTCTACCTACTATGCAAGAGAAGAATTTAATCAGGCTATTCCAAGGCGTTGGTGGACTAATGATCCTGGAGAAGTAAACCGGGACAATTGGAATGCCGCATTGAGTGCACAAGGTTTTACGCCTAATGCAATTGATATACCTACTTTAAGCACGCAAAGAATCTGGTACGATAACCACGCCCCTGCTTTTGGAG
>JBGALP010000062.1:0-22016 GCA_044223805.1 Agriterribacter sp. | reverse complement strand
CCAAGATGAATGGCATTGATTTTTTAAAGATCGTAAAAAACCCTCCTATAGTTATTATCACCACAGCTTTTCCTACGTATGCGCTGGAAGGATTTCAACTGAATGTACTCGATTATCTTTTAAAGCCCATCACATTTGAGCGCTTTTTTAAATCAGTAAATAAAGCGAAAGATTATTATCAACTGCTTACCAAACCTACAGTTACTGACGCTGAAAAAAAGGACCCTCAACCCGATTATTTTTTTATTAAATGCGGAAGCAAATATGAAAAAATTCAGTTTGCAGATATATTGTATGTGGAAGGCATGCAGAATTATGTTACTATCTATACCAGCAAGGGAAAATATCTTACGCTGCTCAATCTTAAAAACCTTGAAGAAAACCTCAACAGCAAGGCTTTTATAAGAGTACACAAATCCTATATTGTTTCTATTAATAAAATAGAAGCTATAGAAGGGAATGAAATTTTCATCCAGTCTAACCGCATTCCCATCAGCCGCAACTACCGCGAAGAAGTGATAGAAAAAGTAGTGAGTAATAAATTATGGGATAAGATAAAGTTCTCATGACATCATCCTATTTAATCTGTTAACTCCGACCTCAGGAGGAGTCTATCCTGCTACAATCATTCAACAGGTTGAATATTTAATCAAGATTATGGCGGAGGTAGATCCTTCCTTCGTCAGGATGACAATACAAAATACAGGACGCATACCAATTGTAATAAATCACTCCCAATCAAACTGTCACTCCGACGAATGAGAAGTCTATCTTAGCTACGATCTTAAATTTTGGGTACGCTCATTTTGCCTTCTCAAAATGAGCGATATATTTCAACAAAGATTTATTTTCTCCAGCAACAGTTTTTTTTCTGTTTGAGAACTGGTGAGCGATAATGCTTTTTCAAAATATTGTTTTGCGTCTTTCTTTTGATCCAGATCAAAATACATTTCACCAATGGAAGCGTAATACAGGTGATGATGTTCTAATCCTTTTAAAGCCTGCAACTCCTGTAATGCCTTTTGCTTGCTGATAGCATATGCTGAAGCGATAGCCTTGTTCATCGCCACTACGGGATTGGGCTGCAGTTGATACAGCATATCGTATAAGTGATAAATACTTCGCCAATCTGTTGTTTCAAATGATGAAGCTGCAGCATGAACAGAAGCGATACCCGCTTCAAAATGGTAGGGAGATATTTCAAACGGCTCAGCGGCTAATTCAAGAAAATCAAACCCTTTTTGTATGAGTGTATTATTCCATCGTTTCCTGTCCTGGTGTTTCAACAGAATAATATTTCCATCTTCGTCTAGCCGTGTGTGTAATCGTGAAGACTGAAAATACATCAACGACAATAGGGCCTTGCACCGAGGGTAGCCCGTGAGCTGGTGCTGCGTAAGTAATAGGCATAAGCGAATAGCTTCTTCACAAAGATCTTCGCGGATTAATGTTTCCGGGTGCGATGAATTGTACCCTTCATTAAACAAAAGATACAACGATTTTAAAACCATATCCAAACGCGCCGGCAAATCGGCTCCTGAAGGCATCTCCATTTCAATGCCGAGTGCTTTGATTTTTTCCTTTGCGCGGTAAATTCTTTTGCTGATGGTTTCGTCGGAAGTGAGAAAAGCTTTTGCTATTTCAGCAACACTTAAACCACATAGTGTTTTTAAAGTAAGCGCAATCTGCGATTCTTCGGGTATGGCAGGATGGCAACAGGTAAAGATCATGCGCAGTTGACTGTCCCGTATTTCATCCTGCAAAAAAAACTGCGATACAGTAGTGGAAAGTGTCCATTCAGACTGCAGCGAAGCTCCATAACGAGGTGTGATATCCCGGAACTTTTTCTCACGTCGTAAAAAATCAATTGCTTTATTTTTAGCTACTTTATACAACCATGCAGGAGGATTTTCGGGCACCTGCGCATAAGCCCATGTGTGCATCGCACGAAGTAAAGTATCCTGCACAATATCCTGGGCCGTTTCCAGGTGCTGAGCGCCTAACAGGTTGGTTAAAACGGAGATCATCTTTCCTGACTCACGCCGGAAAAGATGATCTACCAGTTGATTGATATGTTGAGGAGGAGTTGTCAAAAGAATATTTAATTGTTGCTAAACAACAAAGTGAATTGTCAATGGTCGTTGTGAATGTGAGACGAGAAATGATAAACGTCAAACAATAAACCTGCGACCTGGAAGTGACTTGCAACACGTATAGCAGATTACTTACCCACAATTCACTCCTCACTACTGCCTCCTGCCTGCTCACTATTGCCTATTCCCTACATCTCCACCTTCATCACCTGCCTTACCTGTACACTACCGCCACGTCCAAAATCGGGATAATCTACTGTAAGCGCTACTGCTTCGTTTATATCTTTTGCCTTCACTATAAAATAGCCGCCAACCACTTCTTTGCCTTCCGTATAAGGCCCGTCAGTAACAGTCTTGCCATCTTTACCTGCAACCAGTTTGCCACCAGGTAACAAGGGTTCTCCCCCTTCATACAAACCAGCCTTTGCCAGCTTATCAATCCATGCCATCCATTTTCCCATACTTTCCTGCATTTGCTCGGGGCTGGGTGCTGTCATTTCGCCGCCATGAAAAATAAACATGAACTTTTCCATAATGTTTTAAGTTTATACGTAAAAATAATTGTTTGATTGCACAATGGCAATGCTCATGTATATGACGAACCGCTTTACAGTAACCGGACAAACAGGAGAATATTTTTGAAAAAAGTTTATATAGCAACCTGGTGCCCGTTTATGGAAGTAAGGATTCGCTTGATTGTGACCAGGTGAGCCATCAATACAGCAGGCACAATAAACCCAGGCAACCATATATATGGAAAGTAAAGAATAGCGACATTAGGCTGATCAAAGGCCAACTGTTGAAATGGAAACGGTGCTGATAGCACAGCGTTTATTACTATATTCAACAACAGTAAAATGCATATAAAATTCCATAACAATAACATTTTTGACTTAACTAACAAACCATTCTTCCATGCCAGCCATATTATTAACGGAGCAGTCAACCCAGAAATAATATCGAAATTCCTTCCCTCAAAAGTCATAAGTTGAGGAACCTGTTTATATAAAAACAGCCATAGCAACACTAATTCTACCGGAATTCTAACTATATGTAACCAGGTTGCCCATCGTAAATTCCATCGGCCTATAAAAACACATCCCTTCCTGGTAGTGCATAATATTGCTATTACCATAAACGGAGGCAGCACTAAAAAAATAAACCTCGGTGGTATGGCTTGCGTATTAGTATAGAATCCAGATAGTGCAATGACTGTTTGTGTTGTAAGCCATATTATCACCATAATGATCAGCGAGGTTGATTTATTGCTTGCTCTGTATAACAGCCACAAAGTTGCCAGGGCAGTTAAAATAAAAAGCGCAGGAATGTAGAGGGGTAAACTGTTCATGACAAATTAATTCATACTGCAAAGAAAAACCATGCAGCAGTATAAATACTTGCCAAATGACAAGAAACAAAAGAGCTGTCAAAGACTTTTCCAGGCCCCTGTGGGTTTCTCAGGAGTACTTGAATGTAAAGCATGGCTGCTAAACCCACCGGGTCTTTTTGCTGACGTCTATTTCTGAGCAAATTGTTTTCTTATCCGGCTTAATGAAGTATCGGTAATTCCTAAGTAAGAAGCGATATACTTTAAAGGTGCGTATTGAAATATTGTGGGATTATTGTTGAGCAGATGATTATATCTTTCTTCGGCAGTCTCCGTTATCATCCCCAGCATTCTTGTTTTTAAAGATGCGAACCCATTTACCAATATAGCACGACCAAACTCTCTGAATGCAGGAATACCATGAAACAGTTCATTCAGTTGTTCATAATTAATATACCAACCACGGCAAGGTGTAAGCGCTTCAATATTTTCTTTGGAAGCGGTACGTTTAAAAAAAGAGGATACTTCAAAAACAACCTGTCCGGTACCATAAAAATTGGTGGTTACATCTACACCTTCCGTATCGTACGCAAAAGCGCGCATATAACCCTCTTCCAGAAAAAGGTATTCATTACATACCTGTCCTTCTTTTAGTTGAAATGCATTTTTTGTTACGCTCTTTTCTTCAAAACGCGCAACAATTGTAGCGGCTATATCAGCCGGTATATGACCGGTATGTTGAAGAAACCGCAGCAGGCTCATTCTGTCGTTATTCATCTCGCCGAAGATACACATTAGTATTTCCATTAGTCAGCAGTGATTGATGCAGCTAAAATTGTCGTTGCATATTTAATTGCCCTCACCCTTTTATTCCCTCTCGGCGCAGCGACGAGGGAAAAGTGGTACGACAATTTTACTGCATCCAGCAGTAATGATAATCCCGTTTTTGACTCATCACCCGTATATTTGAACACTCAATGGTTATCAATGAAAAAAGTATTTTCCATTATCTTATTATCATCAGTCTGCGTATTTTCTTTATATGCGCAACCACAACCTCAGCATGATCTTCGATTTAATATGCTGGCTTCCACCTGGGATGAAGCCATTCCCTTAGGCAATGGGATGGTGGGTGCATTAATATGGCAGAAAGGAGACAACCTGCGCTTTTCATTAGACCGTGCAGATATTTGGGATATGCGCCCCATGAAAGGATTGCATAGAAAAGAATTCAGCTACTACTGGATATATGGGCAGGTGCAGAAAAAGGATTATGCTGTTGTACAGCAATATTTTGACGCACCATACGACAAAGAACCTGCACCTTCTAAAATACCTGCGGGCGCGCTGGAATTTAATTTGACTGGCGCTCCGGTAAAAACAGTTCACCTCACACTCTCAAAAGCGCTCTGCGAAGTAGAATGGGAAAACGGAACAACACTGCAAACTTTTGTTCATGCTACCCAACCGGTAGGTTGGTTCAGGTTTGAACATCTCAAAGAAAATATAACACCACAATTAATAGCGCCGCCATACCAGTCAAAAATTAAAGAGGGTGGCGAAGTAAATTCTTTAGTGGGAGATGATTTGTCGAGATTAGGATATAAACAAGGCAAAATACAACAAAGCGCCAATACTATTACTTATACACAGCAAGGCTGGGGTGGTTTTGTGTATGAGATAAATGTGCGCTGGAAGCAGGTAGATAAAGAAACCATTGAAGGCGTATGGAGCGTATCATCTCAATATGCAAATAAAAAGCAGGAAATTAAAGCCACCGCTGTTACCACACTGGCACAACAGCGTGGGTATGCGAAGGACATGAATACTCACCTTGAATGGTGGAATGCGTTCTGGAGTAAATCAGCGATACAGGTGCCCGACAGTTTGCTCGAGAAACAATGGTATCTCGAACAATATAAATTTGGCGCAGCGGCACGAAGAGGTGCACCGCCCATTTCGTTGCAAGCCGTGTGGACGGCAGATAACGGAAGAATACCACCATGGAAAGGCGATTACCATCATGACCTTAATACACAGTTGAGTTATTGGCCTTCTTACAGTGCAAATCATATGGAGGAAGCGATGGGGTATATTGACCACCTGGAAAACAATAAGGCTAACTATAAACGCTACACGAAATTGTATTTTGGCAAACAAGGCTTAGCGGTACCGGGCGTTACAACATTGGACGGCACGGAGATGGGCGGTTGGGTGCAGTACTCGCTTTCTCCTACAGTTAGCTCCTGGCTTGCTCAGCATTATTATTTGCAGTGGCGCTACAGTTTGGATAAAACGTTTCTCCAAAACAAAGCCTATCCGTGGTTTAAAGATGTATGTACTTTCCTGGAAAGCATTACCATTTTAGATGAAAATGGTAAAAGAAAATTGCCGATGAGCTCCAGTCCTGAAATAAACGATAACAATATAAAAGCATGGTTTCCTCAAAATACCAACTACGACCTGGCGCTGATGAAATTTGCTTTTGCCAAAGCGGCGGAGCTGGCTATGGAACTTCAATTAACGGCAGAAGCATCACATTGGACAAAACTTTTGAATGAATTCGGAGACTATGCACTAACAGCTAATGATGAGTTGATGTTTGCGCCATCGCAGGCTTACGATGTTTCACACAGGCATTTTTCTCACATGATGGCTATTCATCCGCTGGGATTAATAAAGTGGGAAGATGGTGAAAAAGCTCAAGCCATCATTAAAAATACCATTGCCTTATTGCAAAAAACCGGGCCTGATTACTGGTGCGGTTACTCATATGCGTGGCTAGGCAATATGCAGGCACGAGCAAAGAATGGTGAAGGGGCAGCAAACGCCTTATCTATTTTTGCAAAAGCATTTTGTTTACCAAACAGCTTTCATGCCAATGGCGATCAAACCCAATCGGGCTTATCAAAGTTTACCTATCGTCCGTTTACGCTTGAGGGGAATTTTGCTTTTGCCGCGGGTTTGCAGGAAATGCTGTTGCAGAGTTATGCAGGATATATAGAGATCATGCCTGCTGTTCCTAAAAGCTGGAAGGATATTTCGTTTACACAATTGAGAACCGAAGGGGCATTTTTAGTGAGCGCGAAAAAAGAAAACGGTGATATAACAGAAGTAAAAATTGTTTCTGAAAAAGGTGGCAAAACAATATTAAAATTGCCGTTTGAAGATTGGAAGGCAACGAGCGTGACAGGAATTGCCATCAGCCAAACGAAAGACGGTTGGATTGCATTAAGCGCGACACAAGGAGGAAGTATTACGTTGCATCCGTAACAATACATCTGAACCACAAAGACACGGAGACACAAAGGTACAAAGGATTTATATAAAAACACTGATTGAAAAAAGCTGGGACTGTGTTCGGATTTCCTTCCCCGGGGAGGCGGGATAGGCGTGAAGGTCTCCACAAAATAAAAAACTCCGGAATGTTGTTCCGGAGTTGAATGATATTTTTTTTACTTTTTAAGAAGCTACTTTCTTTTTCTTATCTTCTTTTATTTCTGAAACAGGATGTTCATTTCTGAATACTACTGTATTATCAAACACATCTACCAATACAGGTTTAGACTTATCAATATCACCTGCCAGAATTTTTTTGCTCAACTGGTTAATAATCTCTTTTTGAATCAGTCTTTTTAAAGGTCTTGCTCCAAACTGGGGATCATAACCATTCTCCACCAAAAAGTCAACAGCATAATCGGTGAACTGCAGCATTATACCATTCGGCGCTACCAGGCTTTTCAATTGTTCCAGTTGAATATTGATAATACCCCGGATTTCGGTTTTCATCAACGGATGGAACATGATAATATCATCAATACGGTTCAGAAACTCAGGACGGATCGTTTGCTTCAGAATATTCAGTACTTCCACTTTTGTACGCTCCACCACTTCTTCTTTATTCGCTTCGGTAACATTTTCAAAATTATCCTGTATCACCTGGCTACCCATATTGCTGGTCATAATGATGATGGTGTTTTTAAAATTCACCACACGGCCTTTATTATCTGTTAATCTTCCATCATCCAGCACCTGCAGCATAATATTAAACACATCAGGATGCGCTTTTTCAATTTCGTCCAGCAATACCACACTATATGGTTTGCGCCTAACCGCTTCCGTTAGCTGACCACCTTCATCATATCCCACATATCCGGGAGGTGCTCCTACCAGCCTGCTCACCGCATGTTTTTCCTGGTACTCACTCATGTCAATACGGGTCATCATATTCTCGTCATCAAACAGGTAACCTGCTAAAGCTTTAGCCAACTCTGTTTTACCTACACCGGTTGTACCCAGGAATATGAATGAACCAATTGGTTTTTTAGGATCGTGCAAACCCGCCCGACTACGACGAATGGCATCCGCTACAGCGGTAATCGCTTCATCCTGCCCTACCACACGTTTATGCAATTCATCTTCCAGGTTCAATAATTTCTCTCTTTCGCTTTGCAGCATTTTGCTCACCGGTATACCGGTAGTTTTTGCCACAGCTTCCGCGATATCTTCCGCATCTACTTCTTCCTTTAGCAATCTCTTTTCTGGAGCCAGCTCATTCAGCTCTTCCGTAAATACCTCGATATTCTTTTCTTCTTCTTTTATTTTTCCATACCGAATTTCAGCCACCTTTCCATAGTCACCATTACGTTCTGCTTTTTCAGCTTCCAGTTTAAAGCCCTCAATAGCTGCTTTAGACGCCTGAATTTTTTCCACCAACTCTTTTTCCTGGCTCCACTTTGCTTTCAGCGTATCTCTTTCTACACTTAGTACAGAAATTTCCTTTGCCAGTTCTTTTAATTTAGCTTCATCATTTTCGCGCTTAATGGCTTCTCTTTCAATTTCCAACTGGCGGATAATTCTTTCCAGTTGATCCAACTCTTCCGGCATAGAGTTCATTTCTAATCTCAGCTTTGCCGCACTCTCATCAATAAGGTCAATCGCCTTATCTGGTAAAAAACGATCAGATATATACCGATGCGATAATTCAACCGCAGCTATAATGGCTTCATCTTTAATGCGCACATGGTGGTGTGTTTCATAACGGTCTTTTATACCGCGTAAAATAGACACAGCATCTTCCACACTGGGTTCATCAATCAACACTTTCTGAAACCTTCTTTCCAGCGCTTTATCTTTTTCAAAATATTTTTGATACTCGTTTAGTGTAGTAGCCCCTATTGCCCTCAACTCGCCACGTGCTAAAGCCGGCTTTAAAATATTAGCAGCGTCCATCGCGCCTTCGCCACCACCGGCACCCACAAGCGTATGAATTTCATCTATAAATAAAATGATGTTGCCATCGCTTTTAGCTACTTCATTCACTACGCCTTTTAATCTTTCTTCAAACTCTCCTTTGTATTTAGCGCCAGCAATCAACTGCCCCATATCAAGTCCGTAAATCACTTTATTCTTCAGGTTCTCAGGCACATCACCATTCACAATTCTTATAGCCAACCCTTCAGCAATAGCCGTTTTACCAACACCAGGTTCACCTACCAACATCGGGTTGTTTTTATTTCGGCGCGAAAGAATATGTAATGTTCTGCGGATCTCTTCGTCGCGACCAATCACAGGGTCAAGTTTTCCCTGGCGCGCCAGTTCATTCAGATTCTTGGCGTATTTATTCAATACATTAAACTGGGTTTCCTGTGTTTGAGAAGATATGGTTGATCCTTTACGGAGATCTTTTATAGCAGCGGTCAATCCTTTTTCAGTTAGCCCTGCATCTTTTAAAAGCTTGGCGGTATTGTCGCTGCCTTGTAATATAGCAAGCAACAAATGTTCAACGCTCACAAACTCATCATTAAAATTTTTAAGCAAAGCCCCTGCTCTCAATATTATATTATTAGCTTCCCTGCTGATAGACTGTGCAGGTTCTCCGCCTTGTACTTTGGGCAATTTATTGATGCTTTCATCGAGTTTGCTTTCCACAAAATTCACATTCACGTTGTTCTTCTTCAGCAAAAATTCAATGGGAGAATCATCATCACTCAGCAAAGATTTGAGCAGGTGCTCACTTTCAATATTGGCATTGCCATTATTAAAAGCCAATTGCTGAGATTTTGCAATAGCTTCCTGTGCTTTTATTGTGAAATTATTCAGATTCATATTTTAGGTTTTCCTTTATTTGTTTTAAAATAACTTTACCTCAAATGCAAATCATAATCCAAAGCAAAAACGCAGTAATTATGTCAGCTAAAGTTAGATCAATATGCCTGAATTTCAGTTTATTATTGGGTTTTATGCTATTCTTACAGTCCGCATTTTCCCAGACTAATTTTTCCAACGTAGATGATTGGTTAAAGAAAAATCAGAAGATACTCGGTGGTAATGTGATAGCCCTTGTATGGAAAGATGGGCAAATTGTATACCGCAAAGAAATTGGGGAAGATTTTAATGGCAAGATACAGGTTCCTGTGTATGCCAGCGGACAATGGTTAACGGCTGCCTTAGCTATGACTTTTGTAGACGAAGGAAAACTCACGCTTGATACAAAAGTTGCAAAGTTGATTCCTGTACTGGCAAAATACATGAAGGGATATATCACTTTAAAAACCGGCCTTACACATACAACCGGTGTGGAGGCAGAGAAGTCGGGGATTGGAAAATTAATTCCCAAAGCAAAATTTGAATCGCTGGAAGAAGAGATGGAATTTTTTGCCAGCAAACGGCAAATTGTAACCAATCCTCAAACAGAATTTTTTTACAGTCATGTTGGAATGGATATAGCGGGAAGAATGATGGAAGTAGTGAGTAAAAAAACATTCGATCGCATTGTATCGGAAAGAATACTGCGTCCATTGAAAATGAAGAACACTACTTTCTTTAATTACGACAATCTTTTTATCAGTCCTTCAACAGGCGCGCAAACTACCGCCAATGATTATATTAACTTCCTGGCTATGTTGCTTAATAATGGCACATTTGAAGGGAAAAAAATACTGAGCGATAAAGCGGTGGAAGAGTTAACAAAGGCGCAGTTTGCCAATCTACCGGTAAAGCATACTCCAAAAGGAACAGAAGGATTACATTATGGGTTTGGCGCATGGTTGATGGAAGAAGACGGACAAGGAAATGGAACGGTAATAGCCAGCCCATCTTTAACAGGTACCTGGCCGTATATTGACAGGAAGAATAAATATGCCGCTATATTACTTGTAAAATCTTCATCAGACGAACAGGGCAAAGAATTGTACACACAGTTTAAATCGGCTGTTGATGAGGCTTTGGGAGCGAAGTAGAAATCAGCATTGAGCTGTCAGCTTTCAGAAAAGCACTGATGGCTGAAAGCTGATACCCGACCGCTGATAGCTAGTCTTGTTGTATAAATCCCCATTCCCCTTCTCTGTTGGCAAGACCATACATCGCTTTATAAATATATCGCGCTACTTTTTCAATTCCATCTACATTAATAAGATCCGCATCATCAGATGGTTTGTGATACTGCGGATGACCACCTGTATGGAACCCGATGCAGGAAATGCTTTTTTCATAAAATGATACATGATCTGAACCACCAACTGAACCAGCATTTACTACAGGATTAAGCCCTGAACCCTCTCCTATAGCTTTCATAAAATCAACACCACCTGCAAAAGTGCCGGCTCCACCCATGTATAATTGATTTTCGGAATTCAGATGTCCTACCATATCCATATTCAACATCACTTTTATAGCGCTTTGAGGTATGGGTAAATGAGCTACAAAATATTGTGATCCCAGCAATCCTTCTTCTTCAGCAGAAAAAGCAATTACAATAATACTTCGTTTAAGACTGTCTTTGTTACGAGACAACTCAGCAGCTATGGAAATTAATGCAGCCGTACCCGAGGCATTATCATCAGCGCCATTGTGAATAGCTGAAGTATCAGGTTGCAAAGACCCGGTACCATAGCCACCATAACCAAGATGATCGTAATGCGCGCCAAGCACAATATATTCATTGCTGAGTACCGGATCGTTGCCTCTAATGATACCTACAATATTTTTTGCTACAACATCTTTTTTTTCCACCTGCACTGATATAGTTAATGGAGCAGAAGAAATTTTTGCCTCCTCATTTTCTTCATGATTTGTGAAAAGCGTATTGCTCAATCTTTGCCATGCACTGCGGGAAAGTTGAATTACAGGTACCGGTAACGGCTCATTCCTCCGGGGGCGTAATCTCACCATGATATCTTTTTGATCAACAGAATCCGGGCTTACCAGTATAATACCCGCCGCACCTGCTTCAAAAGCTTTTTTTGAAATCGCGTAGTCCGAAAGACTATCCGAAGCAGGCGCCTGTATTTTATTACGCCACAAAACCACCCAGTGGGCTTTTATAGCGGCTGCATTGTGCATAGCAGCTTTGTTTGACGGAGCAACCAAAACATTTGCCTCTAATTTTGCCGAGCCGGAAAAAGGAAATATGCCATAGTCTTTATTCAGTAAAAAATCCGACTTATCTCCCGATTTTATAAAATTGTCCTTTTCAGGAGCTTCCAGCTTTACAATAACACCAAACGGCTGTTCATAGTTGGGGAACAAAGGTTCAATGCTACTTTTTTTAAAAGACCGCTGTATATACGCAGCCGCTAAAGTATTGCCCCTTGAACCAGGAAAGCGCCCCTCAAGTTTATCGGAAGCCAGGTAGCGGATGGCTTTAATAATAGTTTGTGCCTGAATGGTAGATTGACCGCTACAGGGAGCTGTTAAAGCCAACAATACTGATACCGTAACGCACTTCATTTTATTAATCAACATTTTGCAAAAATGCATTAAAGTTCACACTTGTGTAAGGCAAGGGCCAAAAAGCCTTTAGCAGGCGGCCATTTTACAATTATTGCAGGCGAATGAGACCTGCCTGTAGCGCCTACTTCCGGGCAGTTTCTCACCGCCCGGAAATTATACATGCAACCACAATTTTAAATGCCGCCTTTAGCACCCCACTATTTGGTTATCTGCCTCACATCTAATACTTTTGCTCTCCTCAAACCAGAATATACAGCATGGCAAATCGTGTTATACAATTTCGTGAAGCCGCTGCGTGAAGCGATGAACGAAGAAATGCCTGAAGATGAACGCGTTTTTTTATTGGGAGAAGAAGTAGCGGAATATAATGGAGCCTATAAGGTAAGCCAGGGCATGCTGGATGAATTTGGTCCCAAAAGAGTAATTGATACTCCTATTTCAGAATTAGGTTTTACGGCGGTGGCAGTGGGTGCAGCTCAAAATGGGTTACGCCCTATTGTAGAGTATATGACCTGGAATTTTGCCGTTTTACCTTTAGATCAAATATTGAATACAGCTTCAAAAATGCTGGCGATGAGTGGTGGACAGGTAGGCTGCCCGATCGTTTTCAGAGGTCCCGGCGGATCAGCAGGACAATTAGGCGCTCAGCACTCCACTGCTTTTGAAAGTATGTACGCTAATATTCCTGGTTTAAAAGTAATCTCGGTTTCTAATCCTTATGATGCTAAAGGCTTGTTGAAAAGCGCCATCAGGGATGATGACCCGATTATTTTTATGGAAAGTGAAGTGATGTATGGTGAAAAAGGCGAGGTTCCCGAAGAAGAATACCTGATCCCCATAGGTAAAGCAGATATTAAACGTGCGGGCACAGATGTAACTATTGTTTCTTTTAATAAGATGATGAAAGTGGCACTTGGAGCCGCGGATGAACTGGCAAAAGAAAATATCAGCGCAGAAGTGATTGATTTACGTACTATACGTCCGTTAGACTGGCATACGGTAATGGATTCAGTTAAGAAAACCAACCGCCTGGTAATTGTGGAAGAACAATGGCCGTTCGCTTCTGTATCTTCTGAATTGGCATACCGTATACAGAAAGAAGGATTTGATTACCTGGATGCACCCGTACGCAGAATTACCAGCGCTGATGCACCCATGCACTACGCGCCTAATCTTGTTGCCGCTTATTTACCTGATGTACCCAGAACAGTTAAACTGGTAAAAGAAGTGATGTATTTAAAGAAATAGTTTTTGAATAAATAATATCAATCCCGGAGTTAGTTCAACTTCGGGATTTTTTTTGAAATACCTTTGATAAAGGCATAGCCGCAGATGCGCAGATGAATGGGATTATTCTATTTCCTAAACAGCGACTTCGGCAATTATGAATATTTTTTCCCTATACAATGAAAATTAATCTGTCTTTATTACTGCTGCTTTCTGGCTTTACAGCTTTTTCGCAAAACAAAAAAGAAACAACGCCAGACAGCATTCCCGCACTTTCTGAAGTAGTAATAAAAGGATATGAATCGAACAGGAGATTGCTTGAAACGCCGGTTTCCGCCAGTGTAATCGGCGCTTCTGATATGCAGCGTTTTTCCGGTACATCTTTATTACCATCCATTAATATTGTTCCGGGCATACGTATGGAAGAACGTTCACCCGGCAGTTATCGTTTAAGCATTCGCGGTAGTTTATTGCGTTCACCGTTTGGTGTACGCAATGTTAAAGTGTATTGGAATGATATTCCTTTTACTGATGCGGGCGGTAATACCTATTTTAATCTTGTTGATCAAAACAGTATACGCCAGGTAGAAATACTTAAAGGGCCTGGCAGCAGCATATATGGCGCTAATACAGGCGGTGTAGTAATACTGCAGCCTGATGAAGCGCCATTGAACGAAGATGGAACAACAACTCCTTTGCATCAACTTAAAGCTGGGCTCACCGCAGGCTCCTATGGATTGCTGGCAGAAAATGCACAATGGAAATATTCGGAAAAAAAGTTTTCCTCTACTTTTACGCAAAGTCATCTCCAGTCTGATGGCTACAGAGACAATAGCCGCTTGCGCAAAGATGTTTTGCAGTGGAATGGCAGTGCGCTTTTATCAGCAAAGGATAAGCTGAGCTGGGTGATGCTGTATGCAGACCTATACTACCAAACGCCGGGAGGATTAACCCTGCAACAAATGATGAGCAATCCCCGCCAGGCACGCCCCGCCACTGCTACGCTACCAGGCGCTCAAGATCAGAAGGCCGCCATCTACAATAAAACTCCCTTTATTGGATTAAGCAACCAGTATAATTTCAATGAACACTGGAGCAATACTACTTCTGTTATGTTTTCGTATACAGATTTTCAAAATCCTTTTATAACCAATTTTGAAAAAAGAAAAGAAACCAATGTTGGTGCAAGAACCAAAATCACGTATCACACGGTCTCCGGGCAGCACGATATCAGGTTAACAGGTGGCGTAGAATGGCAGTACAATTATTCAGGCATTAACAACTATGGTAATCGTGCCGGGGCAGCCGATACCATTCAATACAAAGACAAATTATGGGCAACGCAGTTTTTTCCTTTTTTACAGGGAGAATGGCAAATTGGAAAATCATTTCAGGTACAAGCCGGCGCAAGCACAGATGCCTTTGTGTACCAATACCAGCGCCTTACCGATGTGGATGATTCAAAAAAAACCAGGAAGTTAAATGAGCAGCTTCTTCCGCGTTTAGCATTACTCTACCGCATATCAGAAAACATTTCTTTACATGGCGCTGTAAGCAAAGGATTTTCCCCTCCGGCAATAGCGGAGATACGACCATCAGAAGGCAGCATTCACACCAATTTAAAACCTGAATATGGATGGAATTACGAAGCAGGCATAAGGGGAAGTCTCATGCATAATAAATTGCAGTTTGACCTGGTGGGATATATTTTCAGATTACAGGACGCCATTGTAAGAAGAACAAGTGATGTTGGCGCGGAGTATTTTATTAATGCCGGAGGCACTGATCAAAAGGGTATAGAAGCATTTGTGGACTATACATTATGGCAACACACATCGTCATTTATTAAAGTGGCAAAAATATGGGCAAGTACAACCATTAATAATTTTTCATTTACCAGCTATAAAATGGGCGATAATGATTATTCCGGAAATGCACTCACTGGTGTAGCCAAACATATTGTATCTGCAGGAGTAGATGTATTTACGGCGCCTGGGGTATATCTCAACACCTCTTATACCTATACTTCTAAATTGCCTTTAAACGACGTTAACAGCGCATATGCGGCACCTTACCGTTTATTGTCTGCCAGGATTGGGTGGAAAAAAAAATTCAATGCATGGTCTCCGGGTATTTTTGCCGGAACAGACAATGCATTGAATCAGGTGTATAGCCTCGGAAACGATATTAATGCTGTCGGTAACAGATTTTTTAATCCAGCCGCTGCACTAAATTATTACGCGGGCTTTACTATTAATCTGTAAGCAATCATTAAAATACAGAAGCTAAAGAAGAAACGCCAACTGCGAAGAGGTAACACAATCCCATGCAAAAAGCAGCTAACAAACCTAATTTTGCTACTAATTTCCAGGTAGGGATTTCTACAACTTGAGTTGCTCTTAATGCTTGAGTTTTCATGGATTAAAATTTTAGTTATTTAAAGGATATTTATAACGCAAAAATATAAACTGGCTATATAATATGCAATCCCTTTAGTCTAAAATAAACGTCTATTGGCCGTATTTAGCATGTGGTAAGGCTGGTTTTTTAAAGCCAGGGCATAAAAAAAGATACGGTTTAAGCCGTATCTTTTTTGTTTTGGAGCAATCGGTTCGCTATTATTTAGATTTCGCTATAGCATTCTGAGTGATCATACTGTTCATGATATTTACGGTTTCGTTAAGGTAAATATCTGATTTCAAACCCTTAAGCCACTGGTTTTGTCTTTGTTGTTTTGTAGTATCGGCTGCAAATCTTGTTACGTCCTGTGGTAAAAGCTCAACCGGATTCTCTTTTTGCGCTTTGGTAAGCTTTTCCAGTTCTTTCACCAATCCTTTGATTTCTTTCTGTTCTTCCTGGTACTTTTTAAGATTAAGTGTATACACCCGGTCATTTAAATCTGCCAGTTGCGATGAGATTTTCTTTATATCAACAAATACATTATCACCTTTTACTCTATCATCTTCTACTTTCTTTAAAGTCTGTAAATCACCCCCATTGACCCATGGTGTGTACTTAGCTTTTGCTATCTCATCCCATTTTAACGCGTCAGGATTATCTTTTTCACGGAATTTAAAATGTTCAAACTGGTCGGGCAAAACAATATCAGATGTTACACCTTTTAATTGCGTAGAGCCACCATTGATCCTGTAGAATTTCTGCAGGGTTAATTTTACTGTACCAAGATTAGCATCGTCACCACCTGATGACAGTAAGCTGCCTCGTCCCATATCAAGACCGATATTTCTCTGAACGGTTCCTTTGCCATAGGTTGAAGTACTGCCTATGATAATACCACGATGGTAATCCTGGATAGCAGCGGCAAAAATTTCTGAAGCAGAAGCGCTGAATTCATTTACCATTACGGCAAGCGGTCCGTCATATAAAATGCCCTTGTCTTTATCACGCAATACAGATGGATTACCGTCTCTGTCTTTCACCTGCACAATAGGACCTTCATCAATAAACAAACCTACCATTTGTATTACATCAAATAAAGATCCACCACCATTGTTACGCAGATCCATTATAATACCCTCTACATTTTCCGCTTTCAGTTTCTGAACTTCTTTCGCTACATCTTCCGCGCACCGTGCTCCGTTAGGCACTTCCCAGTCAGCATAAAACTCAGGAAGATATATATACCCTATTTTGCGTACCCCTTCATTTACAATAGCGCTTCTCGCAAATGTTTCTTCTATTTTAATTTCATCTCTTATTAGTGAAACAATTTTTGTGCTGCCATCTGTTTTTTTGAGCGTAAGTCTTACTTCTGTTCCTTTTTTACCCCTTATAAGCTTAACGGCATCCTCCGTATCAAAGCCGGTCATATCCTGAGGTTCATCAGCGCCCTGCCCTACTTTAGCAATAATATCCCCAATCTGAATCTGTCCTGATTTCCATGCAGGACTGCCGGTTACCAGTGTAAGAATTTTGATATTGCCATCTTCCTGTTGCAGCGATGCGCCGATACCATAGAATTTACCACTCATCTGCTCATCAAATGATCTTTTTTCAATTGGCGGAAAAAAAGTGGTGTGAGGATCCATGCAGGAAGTAATGGTGTTCACAAAATCGTTGAACCTGTCTTCTTCCGTAAATTTATTTTTTAATCTTTCGGCAATGCGGTCAGCAGATTGAAGGGCTTTAGCTCTCGCATCTTTTTCCATATCCGCATCCGATTTTATTTTTTCTTTAGCAGCTTTATCTTTTTCATTAGCGGTTATTAAATCAGCATACCGAACCATTACCTGGTATTTCAGGCGCTTGCGCCACAATTCCTTCCGCTCCTTTTCATTTGCAGGAAAATCCAGTTTTTCTTTATCGTCTACAAAGGTTTCGTCAGTGGTAAAGTCAAATGGTTTTGAAAGAATATCCTTGTATGAGGCAAGGTATTCTGCCAGGCGTTTGTTGTACACTTCATTTATAGCCTGAAATGATTGAAGCGGCGCTCCGTGAATTTCATCGTCTATCAGCGTTTCAAATTGCTTTAGCTGTGCAATATCGCTTTTCATAAACAACTGTTTCTCGGGATCAAGCGACTCAAGATATTTTTCGAAAACTTCTTTAGAGAAAGTATCATCAATTTTTTTAGGACTGTAATGCCCCTGCTCCAGCATGTTTCCTACCTGCCTCAAAATTTTTTCATACTTGGTAGGTGGATTTCCTAAACCAGAAGACTGAAAAGCCGCGAAAATGCCTAGCGCAAGTATAACCAGTAAAACTGGTAAAGTTTTTCTATTAAACATAATTTTCAACACTTTTTGCATCTTCAAAAATAACGGAAATAATAAAGTAATGTTGCCAACCGGCAAAATCAATTAGCTAAGGATTTGCAAAATATACATGAAGGGCTGATTAAGCATATAATCGCCAACTGAAGGTCAGGAACGGTTTGTGGAAAAAGAAGAAGCGGTGAAAAACCGCTTCTTCAAAAAAGTTATCCTGATTTTAACCGTGGGTGGCTAACCGGGTTCGAACCGGCGACCCTCAGAACCACAATCTGATGCTCTAACCAACTGAGCTATAGCCACCATTTTTAAGGCTGCAAAAATAGCAGAAAAAACCATTGGCTCAAAATTTCAATGCACCATAATAATTTCTACTTTTCTATACCTGTATACGCCGCTTTATTACCACATGTATTGTTTTCATTTTTTACATCATGCTTTGCTTGCAAAAGGTTAACATCGTGCGCTATAACCTTTAACCTTCATTAACCTAAATGATTATAATTTCGTCTTTCATTAATCGTTTGAGCCTTCTGTACTGATTATACAAATCCCTTAAAATAACAGAAGCAAATTTGCCCAATATGTAATTATTGATGTGCTTTTATAGTGGAAGACTCTAGCATTACAGATCATAATAAAAAATAACCAATGAGATTAATTGTACTCCTTTTTTTAATGATAGGTTCTATTTCATCGTTCGCCCAAAATCGTCCGGCAGGACGACAAGGTGGTATGGCACAAATGAATGCCGGAAGGTTTTATGGTAAAATTGTGGATGCTTCAACCAACAAAGGAGTAGATGCGGCTTCTGTTCAATTGGTGCAGTCAAAATTCGATTCCGCTTCAGGTAAGCAAAAAGATATTTCTGTTGCAGGCCAGCTCACTACTTCAAAAGGAAATTTCAGTTTAGAAAATCTTCCGGTTCGTGGAAAATTCCGCTTGCTTGTTACAGCTATTGGTTATACTGCTGTTGACCAGGAAGTACATTTTGATTTAAAAATGCAGCCTGGCGGCAACCCGGCTGATATGATGAGTAACCTTGATAAGGATTTGGGCAATATTAAACTTGAACAGGATGTGCAACAATTGTCTGATGTAAAAATTGTAGCATCAAAACCCATGTTCCAGATGGGAGTAGACAGGAAAATATTTAATGTTGATAAAAACATTGTTACTACAGGGCAAACAGCCACAGAAATAATGAAGAATGTACCGGGCGTAAATGTTGATATAGATGGAAATGTTACGTTGCGCAACGCCGCCCCCACCATTTTTATTGATGGCCGCCCCACCACCATGACCTTGGACCAGGTACCAGCGGATGCCATAGAAAGTGTAGAGATCATTACCAACCCATCGGCAAAGTTTGACGCTTCCGGTGGAACTGCCGGTATATTAAATGTAATTTTAAAGAAGAATAGGAAGGCGGGTTATAATGGCAATATAAGAGCGGGTATTGATTCCCGTGGCAGGATGAATCTCGGTGGAGATATTAATGTAAAACAAGGCAAGTTTAATTTCTTCGCCAGTGTTTTTTTCAACCAACGCAAAAGCATAAGCGAAGGCACCACGTACCGTGAAAATAAATATGCCGATAAAACCGAGAATACCATTTTAAACCAGTCAAGTAACGGTACTAATAAAGGACAATTTATTTTTGGAAGAATTGGCGCTGATTATCTTATTGACAACCGCAACACCTTAACGCTTTCAGTAGCCGCCCCTACGGGTAATTTCAATAGCTATCAAACAGATAATATTCACATTGATACGTTAACATCTCCTGTAAAAACACAAAACGCCATAAGGAATACGGCGAGCACACGTCACTTTAATAATGTAGAACCTGCACTCGGATTTAAACATCTTTTTCCAAAACAAGGCCGTGAAATAACCGCCGACATTAATTTTAATGCAAGCAAAAACTCAGGTGAAGGCAATTATACCACACAATATTATGATGATGCGCACAATGAAACAGGACCACCAGCACTGCAAAGGCTGATAAGTTCGGGCAACAACAAAAACTGGACGTTTCAATCTGACTTTGTAAACCCTGTTGGTAAAGGAAAACTGGAAATGGGTATACGTGCTGCCATAAGAAATACTAAAACCATTACGGAGAATGCTGCCTACGACTATTCAAGCAGTGTATACAAAACTATCGCCTCAGCCAGTTCAAATTACAGGTATACCGACCAGGTATATGCTGCATACAGTACTTATTCCAATAAAATAGGAGAAAGTTTTTCTTACCAGGCGGGCTTACGTGTAGAAAGCTCTAATTATAACGGCACACTGATTAATACTTCGCAGGAATTTTCTAATAAATACCCGTTGCAATTTTTTCCCAGCCTGTTTTTAACCAAAAACTTTAAACCTGGGCAGGACTTACAATTGAATTATTCCCGCAGGGTTAACCGTCCTAACTTCTGGCAGCTCATTCCATTTTACGACGTATCAGACCTGCTTAACATCAGTGTGGGAAATCCAGCATTGAAGCCTGAGTTTACCAACTCATTTGAATTGAATTATACGCAGTCGCTCGGAGCAGGGCACAGTCTGCTTACTTCCGTATACTATAAACAAACCAATAATCTTATTACACAATATTTAACCAGGCAATACAATGTTCCCTTGCCAGATGGCTCACTTGATTCAGCCATTGTATCTTCTTATATCAATGCTAATTCAAGCCGTTCATACGGACTGGAACTTACCTCTAAAAATCCGTTGGCAAAATGGGTTGACGTAACAACCAATCTCAATTTTTACAATGCTAAAATAGATAACAGCGGTTTAGATTCTACATTAGGTGTAAACGATCGTTGGGCATTTTTTGGCAAGATCAATTTCAATTTCAAGCTGCCGGCGAATTTCAACATTCAGCTTTCAGGCGACTATCAGTCAAGAACATTGGTGCCACAAGGTGGTGGTGGCGGAGGAAGACGCGGTGGTGGCTTTTTTGGCAGTGCAACTGGTGCCACACAAGGATATATCAATCCAAACTATGGTGTGGATATTGCGATTCGTAAAGAATTTATGAAGGATAAAAAGGCAGCCATTACGTTAGCAGTGAATGATATTTTCAAAACCAGGGTATACGATGCGCATTCTGAAAACAGTGTGTTTATCCAGGATATTTACAGGAGAAGAGACTGGCAGGTTTTCAGGCTCAACTTTTCTTATCGCTTTGGTAAGTTCGATGTGTCTTTATTTAAGCGTAAAAACAACAGAACAGGTGAAGGCGGTGGAGACGATATGCAGCAATAGAAAAAACGGTGCATGAAAACTCATTAAGAGAACCATTGGGTATGAAAGCGTATTGAACGTCCTTTTACTAAACGCGCTTCAAATTATACCAGGTGTATTACACCAGGCTTTACCAACCATCTTTGATCCTATTGTTAAAAAAAAGCGGCTGAAAATTTCAGCCGCTTTGATCTTTTTACAAAAAAGTATATGGTGTTACTTCACCATCACTTTTTGTGATGTGGTTTGTGTTTTAATAATGTAAACACCTTTGGTGAGGGTGCTTAAGTCTACCGATAGTTGTGTATCGCCTGCATTGCCCCTGATTTGTTGTACCGGTTTGCCTGTTGCATCTATAATGGTTACACTCCGTAATTCTCCTGCCGGTGCTTTTATGGTGATGCTTCCACTGGTAGGGTTGGGTGTTATGCGTACTATAGCTGTTGCTGCAAACTGTACCTTCCTGATATCGCTGTAGATGATCCTGCCGTTGTGATCGTTTATCTTCAACCGGTAATAACTGGTGCCGCTTAACGGGTTATTGTCTGCTGCGCTGTAGGTGCGGCTGCCTGTGCTGTTGCCTGCTGCGTTTTGTGTGGCTACCGTTATCCATCCGTTGATGGAATTGGCACTGCGCTGTACTTCGTAGCC
>JBGALP010000061.1:0-22635 GCA_044223805.1 Agriterribacter sp. | reverse complement strand
GCATTACATATGCACTCCCAGGATATGCCCAATGATGAACCTGGCCCGGGTGAGGTGTGGATGTCTGAAGATACGGGCGCTACCTGGAAGCGGATAGTCAATACCGTTATAACCAACAGCAATGCTACAATAAGTCCCAGCTACTCTATGATCCGTTGCGCGGAATATGATGCGGATAACGCATACCTGGTTTGTAACGGCTATGCAGAAAAGATAAACGATAGTACCAAACATTGGTATGGAGCGCTTAAAACAAGCGATGGAGGCAAGAACTGGAGTTGGGTTTGGAAGGGAGGCGGAGGTTCAGGACAATATGGAGTGAAGGATGGAGTAAGTGTAGCCAACTTACGGGATGCATGGGTGGATAAAGCTTTCGGTGGTGAATACATCCGCTTAATTGATGTAGGTGTTTCACCAACAAACGGAAATATAGCTATAGTAACAGACTGGTACCGCACGATGAAAACAATGGATGGTGGCTTGCACTGGAAGGAAATATATAGTCAGCCGCAAGGAGATGGATCATTCACCAGTCGCGGCACGGATGTTACTACTACCTATAGTGTGCATTTTGATCCATTCGATAGCAGTCATATAGCCGTCAGTTATACCGATATTGGCTTCCATCATTCTTATAATAATGGTAAAAGCTGGTTTCGTTCTACTACAGGTGTTCCTGTTGAATGGATCAATACCTGTTACGATGTAGTATTTGATCCTGCGGTAAAAGGAAAAGTCTGGTCTGCGTGGTCGGGCATGCACGATATACCCCGTGGAAAAATGACCCGGAATCCTAAATGGAAGCAGTATGCGAAAGGGGGGATTTGTATTTCAAACGACGGAGGCAAAAATTGGCAGCCGGTAGATACATCTACATCGTTTAATGCACCGGTTACATCTATTGTAATAGATCCTTTATCCAAACCGGGCAACAGAATATTATACGCGGCAGTATATAGTAAGGGTGTATACAAATCGGTTGATGATGGCAAAACATGGAAGCTGACGAACAAGGGAATAGGGGAGAACACCGCCGCTTTTAAACTAACACTCACGGGTAACGGCAGTTTGTTCCTTACGGTAAGTCCTGTACCTGCGCATAAAGATGGCAAAAAGGGACGCGCTTATTATTCCGGCGCGGTATACAGATCAACCGATGGCGCGGTAACGTGGAAGAAACTAACGGTAACAGACAGTGCTTTATTTCCAAACGGCATAGATTACGACAGGGAAAACCCTGATCATCTTTACCTTGCTTGCTGGGCTGCCCTTGATCTGAGCGACCTGGTTGGCGGCGCCGTAGCCAGGGAAACAGGAGGCAATGAAGTATTAAACATGCCGGGTGGTATTTTTGAATCAAAAGATGCTGGCAATACCTGGGTAAACATTTTTGACAGCACACAATATGTATATGATGTAACAGTTGATCCCTATCACAAGGGCAGAATATATTGTAACACTTTTAACCGTGCGGCTTATCGCAGCGATGATTATGGAAAAACATGGAAGAAAATACAAGGATATGATTTCCATTGGGGACACCGCATCACGAAAAAGTGTATATCACTACTTTTGGATCAAGTGTGTGGCACGGCGTTCCGCAAGTGGAATAATATCAGGCACATGCCTTTGTTTCAGCCAGTTGCCACAAATATGTAGAAGACACAGGAACGTTTTTCGCTATCTCCCATCCATGTATGTGTCTTTTATACAGCATTACACATTGCGCCTGTGCGAAATTCATTAAAAAAACCTGGTTAGGCGCATCGCATGTGCCACCAAGCCCCAATATTAAAAAGTGAGGACGACCGCTGTCAGTTTTATCTCCTTCATTGAACGAGGTTTTTGAAAAAGAAAAGCCATTAGCGATTACGCTTGACCGGTATTTGCATTCAACACAAAATTCAAGACCGGTAGCTTTGTCTTTAATCACAAAAAAAGGCTTGCTGCTACTCACAAGGGTATAATGTTTTTTAGGAAATAAATGCTCTAATGCAAAATTTTCAAACTGCTCTGCATTGCGACAACTGTCTGGGATATAAAACCTGTTATATTCAGGCTTAGGAGGAATAATTGTTACCATAGGATTCCGGGATTTAGGGTAACACAATAACCGCTGTAAGCTATTTTTATTGTATACAAACTCGTATTAATACCCAAATTTCGTAGAAAAGAACCTACGTCGCCGGTGAAATAAATTTTGCGGCGGTATTGGCAAATATTGACGATCAATACACTCATGTTCCCACTGCCTTTAAAAACGGAGATCAAACCAACAGCTCTACAGAAAATCAGGGGAGTGCAAGAGCATTGTTCTATGCACGGCTAAACAATCTGAGCAAAGAAGAGACACTCCGTCTTTTTGCTGAACATTATCAAAATGTGTTAGATAATCCAACTGCCAATAATCATCAGAATATCCGTCAGTTTATGCTTAGTGGATGGGAAGGAGTATCATTTGAAGGCACTGTTTTGTTACCTAAGTAAAAAGTTCCTCTCCATTCCACTCCTTATAAAACTGTTGCAGAAATTTTTCCAGGAAACGATGTCTTTCTTCTGCTATAGCTTTGCCGGAGCTGGTGTTCATCCTGTCTTTTAAAAGCAACAGCTTGTCATAAAAATGTTGAACACATGTTCCTTGTGAATGATGTGGATTATAAATTTCTCTTTGTTTGCTGCCACCATATGCAAACGTCCGCGCTATACCAACAGCACCCAATGCGTCCAATCTGTCTGCATCCTGAACGATCTTAGCCTCCAGGCTTTCGGCCGTTTTCCCTTTGCTGAAAGATACCTGCGAAACAATGTCTATAATTCTTGAAATGGTTTCCTGCGATACTTTGAGTGGCATCAGTATTGCCGTAATTTGTTCCTGCGACTGATCAATGCCGTTATTCAATTTATAATCGCCTACATCATGCAGCCAGGCTGTTAGCTCCACCAAAAACAAATCTGCATTTTCCTGTCTGGCAATTTGAATGGCGGTTCTTACAACACGGTCTACATGAAAATAGTCGTGCCCGGTTCCTTCTCCAGAAAATTGTTGATATATAACATGTTTTACTGCACTTACAATTTCTTGTGATGTCATAAAAGCAAAGATAACCGTATAGTGTTTGTTGTTTATCGTTTACCATTTCTGGTTCAATGCGGTTTAATGATCTGCCCCGTATTAGCGCCAAACATACTCTTTCTGAATCCATACGCCAGTTGTTTCATAGTTACCGGTATTTCACCCGGGAAGAAGGGAAAATATTGTGGAGAATTTTCAATGACAGTAGGGCTAACCGCATTAATGCGGATGCCTTTCTCCAATTCAATAGCTGCCGCCCGCACAAATCCCTCTACCGCTGCATTTGCCGCGGATGCATTGGCGAAGTTTTTTTGAGGATCGTAGGTTAATGCTCCGCTGATCAGTGTAAATGACCCATTTGGATTAATATAATGCTGACCTATCAACACCAGGTTAATCTGCCCCATCATCTTACCGTCTACGCCTTTTCGGAACGCTGTATCGTTAAGATTTTTCCACGGACCTACATAAGTTGGACCGGCAGTGCAGATCAATGCGTCAAAAGCGCCAACTTTTTTATACATATCTTCTATTGATTCTAAAGAAGTAATATCTACCTGAACATCTTTGCTGTTTCGGTCTGCCCTTATAATTTCATGTTCCTTTTCAAATTCATCAGACAAATAGGTTCCCATGGTGCCAGAAGCACCTACAATGATAATCTTCATAATTTTTTTAGTGATTAATTAATAGTGATCTATATGTAAAATCAGGTGATCTATATGTAAAACGCAGGTACAATGTTCTTCATAATTTTTATTGAAGGTGGTTAGTGTTAAGTAAGCGTGAGAGGCAGACGACAAATGTGAGAATTTTACGTTATCGTCTATCTTCTTACTTAAAGGGGCGGCGAAGTATTGGCAACACAACGCCAGCTATTATCTTCTTGACAGGGGTTTTATATGTCAATAACGTTTTTCCATATTATTGCTACTTTGCCTTTTGTGCGCATGCCTTCAATATAACTGATAGCTTGTGGAATTTCTGTATAAGCATAAGTCTTTTCGATGTAAACCTTAATTTGTTTTGTTTGTATCAACGTTGCCAATGTTTCCAGATCCGTGGTATTAGCTTCGGCAGTAAATTGAATTAATGGAAGCTTACCTATTGTTTTCTTTAACAACAAAGAAATCATGTGACCCATAGTTGTGAAACCAACTATCACACCTCGTTCACCCATTCGTTTATAGTCCTGATAAGTAAGATTTCCATTGGCATCAATAATAAGGTTGTATTTCCCTTTGTGTTGATGAATATTTTCTTTGTCGTATGCAATAACATAATCTGCACCCAGTGATTTTACAAAATCCATATTTTTCCCTGAACAAACGCCGGTAACTATAGCACCGTATGCTTTTGCGATCTGTACTGCAAAATGACCAACACCGCCGGATGCTCCATTAATTAAAACCGTTTCTCCTGCTTTAAGTTTTCCATGTGTTATTAATGCCTGCAAAGCTGTTATGCCCGCAACAGGCACACCCGCCATTTCAGCAAAACTTATTTCCTTAGGCATAACAGCACACACATTCGCCGGTATACTTGCAAATGCTGCAAACGCTCCACCTGCCAATGTTTCTCCAAAAACACGATCTCCAACTTTAAAATCAGTTACATTTTTGCCTGTTTGTTCAACAATACCGGCAAAATCAACTCCGGGTATTTTGTGGGTAGGTTTGAATAAGCCAAAGGTGAAGCGTGCAAAAAAAGGTTTTCCCCGCAAAATGTGCCAGTCGGCCGGATTTACTGAATTAGCCTGAATGCTGATAAGAATGTGATCATCTTTTACAATTGGTTTTTCCACTTCCGATAAATGAAGTACTTCGGGACCTCCATATTTTGTTCTTGTAAATGCCTGCATGTTTTAAGTATTAATAAGGTTATGATGACATTAAGCAGAGCAACAACGTTGCAATAGCATTACATTTTGGGTGATCGTTTTGACAAAACCAAACTAATAATAAGCATCCGATTATACCGTTCAATATCTTTAGATATATTGACTAACCCATAGCTGTAGCGTACATCTAAAGTGAGTACACTTTTTTTCATATCGAAATTATATCCTGCACCTGCCTGTATACCTGCATCCCAGCGTTTAAAGTTTCCATTAGATTTTTCAAAAGAAATGCTGGTTGAGGTTCCGGGTATAATATCCGCTCCATCTATTTTTATTCTGCCTCCGGTAGTATAAGCAATATATGGACCTGCATTCAAATACAATTTTTTACAATGCACGCGGGCAAGTACAGGCATTTCTATAGTATACAGCCGTAAGGTAGATTTATTTGATGTAACCGGATTTTTATCTTTCAAAATACCGCCTTTCATCGCGAAATAAAGTTCCGGCACTAAGGAAAAAGAAGGTGTTATTCCAGCCTGGTATGACACGCCTGCCTGTAAACCTTTAAAATTTTTCTTATATGGCTGTAGTTCCCCATTCGCTTTTCCATAGTTAAAATTTGTGGTGAGCAAATTGATAGAAATACTAAACCGGCTGGTTTGAGAAAATGAAGTGAAATAAAAAAACACAATCAATAAGCTGGTGATGACTGTTATTATTCCTGGTTTTAATGATGAATGCATGACTGTTTTGTTTTAATAAATGATCAATAGATAATCGCTTCAATAGCTATTTGCCTTCCGGAAGGGCAATAACAGCCTGTCTCTACGAAAGAGTTATTTTTTTTGATGAACAACCTATAGGGAATTCAGCTTGAGAAGTTTTAGCTGGTAATTAAAAGCAAAATTATGCTGCAGTTAAAAGCTTTCGTCAATCAGCGCTTTATTTACCATTGCCCCTGTGGTTGTACCCATAGAAACTGCATTGGCAACTGAACGCATCCTGATGGTATTGTCACCACAGGCATATATGCCATGAACTGTGGTTTGATACATGTTATCAATTTTAATGTACCCATCAATGTTTATTTCACAACCCATCATTTGTGGAATGGCTGAATGCTGCACAAATGGAACCCTGGCATACAAAGCTTTCACAGGCGCTTTTCTTCCATCTTTGAAAACGATATTTTCAATATAGCCATTAGTATGTTCGAGCCTTTCAATTTCTGTTTCGTTAATATTGATATGATGCTGTATCAATTTTTCTTTTTGTGTTTCGCTAAGATTAGATTTACCGTTTGTATAAAGTGTCAGATCGTTTGTCCAGTTTGAAATAAGTGATGACAATTCAAATCCTGCTTCGCCATTGGCAATAATGCCTGTAGTTTGATATTTTACTTCATATCCATGACAATAAGGGCAATGCAGTACACTTATTCCCCAACATTCAGCAAAGCCGGGAATGTCGGTCATAATATCTTTAACGCCACTGGCAAAAACAAGTTTCTTTGCTGAAAAGATTTCACCGTTATCCAATACAATATCAAAACCATTTTCTGTTTTGCTGGCAGTTGTTGCCAGGGCATGCAGAAAATGTACAGTATCGTACTCCGCTACCTGTTGCCTGGCAAGTATTGCTATCTCAGCGGGTGTCTTTCCATCGTGGGTAAGAAAATTATGAGAGTGTGGTGTTTGTTTGTTACAGGGATTTCCGCTGTCTATGATCAACACATTTCTTAACGCTCTGCCTAAAGCCATACCTGCTGCAAGCCCCGCGTAACTACCGCCTACTATTATTACATCGTATTGATTATTCTGTTTCATTTTTTCGGTTTATCGTTAACGCTAGAATGATAGCGAAGCTACCTGTTCTTTTATTTGGAAGCGCTTTCTTTTGAAAACCTGCCTATAAGGAAGTCAATAAACGGTACGCCTATAAACATCATCCATGGAACCAATGAAATGGTTAGAATAAAAGTTCGCTGGTACAATGGCAGATCCGATAACATTTGCCCGAACAGGAAAAGAAACAACGTAATAGAAGGATAAATAACCATCCAGATTTTCAGCGACATCAGCAGTTTTATTTTTGTTTTCATGTTGTTTTACTTTTTAGTTGTATATCGTATTTCTTCCACAAAAGTAGAACATGAAAACAGTACAGTAGCAGGACGATTAAGCAATTGAACAGGACTTATTTAAAGTTTTTCCGGAAGGCATCTGGTGCATGCCCGGTTTGTTTTTTAAAGAAGCGTATAAAATAAGAAACATCTTCATAACCAAGATGATCAGCTACTTCCTTTACTTGATTGGATGTGGCAAGTAAGTAACGCTTAGCTTCCAGTATGATCTGTTCGTTGATAAGATCGGATACTGTTTTTCCCACAGCCGATTTGGTAATGGCATTTAACTGGTAAGACGAAAGATTCAGCAGCGCTGCATATTGAGCAACACTTTTCATACTGCTGATATTTTTTTCTAATAAAAGAAGCAGCTCTTCAAACTGATCCTGGATATAGCCATTTGCTGTTTGGGCTATGCTTTGCGGGTTTTGGCTTTGCCGGGTGTATTCAATAAAGAAAAGGTCAAGATTTGCTCGTATGGCTTCGGTGTATCCTTCCTGCATTGTGGTAAATTCATCAAAAATATTTGCGAGGAACGTATACAGTTTATTGAACCTCGCTACTTCTACCTCACAATAGTTTTTGGCTGATGCTTTTTTCCATCGTTGATCGGTAATGGTATTTTTAGGCTGATAAAAGGTAAAGTCAAATTCCATTAAAAAGCCTGTACAGCCTGCGTTTAGTTCCAGCCTGTGTACCTGCCCCGGGCGAAGAATGAAGATAGTGTTGTTATGCACGCGGTACGATGTAAAGTCTATTTCATGAATGCCCGATCCGGTCTGTAAAGCAAGCACAAAAAAGAAATTATGTTTGTGAAGATCGTGCATCAGATCTTTTCCATTCAGCAATTGCTGAATACTGCGGATATTAAATCTGCTCGTATTATCTTGATCTTGACGGGCAGCGGCTATTTGCCTTACGGGAATAACTTTCATTACATGTTAAGTTACATGATTGGTTACAAATTACAACTTCAGGGCATGAACTGTTGTTGGTTTATTGTTTGAAATACAGTAACAGTAAATCCACAAATTACGTGGCAGCCATAGTTTAGATATTTGCACCGTAAAAAGTATGTCCATTGCATTTTCTGCTTCTATTTTAACATAGGTCAACATTTAAAATGGTAATCAAACAATATTTAGGGTAATGTAGGTGTTTTTACGTAGCAAACTATTGTAAACGCTTAAGGTATGATAGCATTATACCATTATCCTTTAAGTGATCTGATTCTTAAAAGCTAATCGTATGAATTACACTCAGAAATTTAAAACCTATTGATTACAGCAAAATGAGGTCAATTTTACTTTTTGTGGTATTATTCACAGTACTGCAAACCGCTCAGTCGCAAACGTCCTACACCTGGAACGGTTCCTTGTCTACATCGTGGACCACTGCGGCCAATTGGTCGCCCAGCGGTGTTCCCGGAGCATTGGATGATGTAAAAATTGTAACCGGGAGTAATATTTGTGTATTAAGCACAAGTACAGCCATCAATAACATTACGCTTACCAGCGGAACGCTTGATCTTAACGGAGGCACACTTACAGTTAATGGAACAACAGCTACTTTCTCTTCGGGCACAGTTCAAAATGGCACTATAGTGGTTTCGGCAGCCAATACAACTACATTTGGCGTTGGCGTTGTTAATATGAATTGTATAACAAATATCAGTTCCGCCGCTTTAAGCATCAGGAATGCCATTTTTAATGGCGCTACTACTATAACCAAAACCGGCTCAACCAACGACAATAATAACGGAGGAAATACCTTCAACAGCGCCACAACTATAACTAACGCTGGTACAGGATATCTTTTGTTGGCTAATACAGGTGGAGATAAATTCAATAATGCCGCCACCTTTAATAACACAGGAAGCAATCAGTTATATGTTGCATACAATAGCAGCGGCAATATTTTTAACGGGGTAACTACGTTTAATAATTCACCCGTTGCCAATACCGCGATATATGTAAGTTGGTATTCTGTGGGAGTTGCCTTTAATAATAATATTGTAGTTACATCTACAAGTGGCAGCGGCGTTCAGTTTTGTGGGGGTAATACATCTGCTTCTGCCATTTTATCTTCTGGTTATACTATCAGCATCGGAGGCACAGGATTTTCCTCAGGAGTATTGTCGTTAAGACAGTTTACGCAATCTGGCAGCACGCCTATCAATCTTTCTTTAACCGGTTCGGGAGATGTAAGATTCGGTCCGTCGGGTAATTTTGGAGGGCCCATAACTGTGAGTACTCCTAATATTTACGCCACATCTTCTGTTTTCAACAATACCGTAAGCTTTACAAAAACAGATGGTACCAACAGCAATCCATCCTCAGGGGGCAATACATTCAATGCTGCACTTTATGTAAATTATATATCCACCACGGGTACAGGTTATTGGTCGTTTGGTAATGGAGCCGCAGATATATATAACGGAGACGTATACGCTAATAACAATAGCCTTGACAGAATAATTTTCGGACACAGTTCAACCAACAATCAGTTCAATGGTAATTTAATTGTAACGCAAACCGGGTCTTCGGCCGGCACATCGCTAACATGGAACACGGGTTCCACAGCGGTTATGGCTGCGGGAAAAACAATATCAATCGGGGGAGCAGGATTTAGTACCGGATATTTTTTTATACAGGGGCTAACGCAAAATGGTAACACCCCTATGAACTTGTCAACTACGGGCAGTTCTTCTATATACCTTGGTGCAGGTAGTGCCTATAATCCCTCTGTGATAGGAGGCAGTTTTACCGTAAACGCACCGGATATTTATGTGAGAGGAGCAACCTTTAACAGCAGTGCATTGATAACTAAAACAGGCGGCATAAGTAATCATAATAATGGAGGGCTAAATATTTTCAACGACACATTAACTATCAATCAGCAAAGCAACACCGGTTATTTTATGCTTGGTTACAATGCGGATGATCAGTTCAATGGTAATATTATTCTTAACTCAACGGGGTCGGGTGGAATCAGTTTGGGATGGACAAGCGGAACAGGGAAGCCCACGCTGGCAGCAGGAAAAACAATTTCGATAGGAGCGGGAGGATACAGTGCAGGGTTCCTGCAATTAGGCGGATTTATTCAGGCTGGAACTGATCCTGTTAATTTGAATTTGACCGGCACTTCCTCTTTTTTTGTGGTTAATCCAGGTACGCCCTGCTCTTTTGGAGGACCATTAACCGTAACAGCTCCCGACATGTATATTCGTGGAGGCATTTTCAATAATGCTACAACTTTTACAAAAACAGGTGGTAGCAGCAACCACAATAACGGAGCGCAAAATATTTTCAACGATGCACTAACTATTAATCAGCAGAGTAACACCGGTTATTTTATGCTTGGTTACAATGCTAATGATCAGTACAATGGAAATATCATTGTTACCTCAACAGGTACTGGTGGTATCAGCCTGGGCTGGACAAATGGAACAGGTAACCCTGTTCTTGCCGCAGGCAAAAACATCTCAGTAGGAGCAGCAGGTTTCAGTGCCGGATACCTGCAGTTAGGCGGGTTTACTCAGATGGGAACCGATCCTATCAATTTGAATTTTACCGGTACATCGTCTTTTTATGTAGTTAACCCTGGTACGCCCTGCTCTTTCGGAGGACCATTAACTGTAACTGCTCCCGATATAACTATACGCGGAGGCATTTTTAACGATGCTACCACATTTACAAAAACGGGTGGCAGCAGCAATCATAACAATAGTGCGCAGAATATTTTTAATGGACCATTAACCATCAACCAGCAAAGTAATACCGGATATTTTATGCTGGGTTATAATTCAAATGAAGTGTTTAATGGTGATATCACGGTTACATCAACAGGTACCGGTGGTATTAACCTTGGTTATAGTTCCGGTGCCGGAACACCTACATTAGCTGTAGGAAAAACAATAAATGTTGGCGGTGCAGGATTCAGCGATGGTTACTTAAACCTGTATGGTTTTACACAATTGGGAAGTGCGCCGATGAACCTGAATTTTACCGGAACCAATACCGTTCTCACGTTTGCGCGCAATTCAGTAATTGGGGGAAATCTTAACGCCAGTAGTCCTGATCTGTATTTTGATGGCTGCACATTTAATGGTACTGTAGATGCGACCAAAACAGGGAACAGAGCCGTAAGCTGTCGTGGAGGAAATATCTTTAATCAGCATTGCAGTATTACCAACAATGGCAATAATTACTGGGTGCTGGGGGGTAGCGTACCTGATACATGGAATGATGATGTAATTTTCTCTGATAATGGATCGGACAGATTACTTCCTTGTTGGTCATCTGCGGGAAACCTGTTTAATGGAAATATATATCTGAATACATCTGGCAGCGCAGCCGGTATACATTTTTGCGGAGGCAATAATACGGCTACCGCAACTGTAGCGGCTGGCAAAACTATACTGGCAGGTACATCAGGCTTAAATGCAGGTTATGTAATTCTTAAACAGTTTACACAGCTTGGCAATACACCGGTAAATCTCTCGCTCAGCAATAGCGCCACTTACCTGCAATTTGGTCCTTCGTCTGCAATAGGTGGAAATGTTACTTCCACAAGTCCTGGTTTGTATTTTAATGGTTGTACTTTTTCTGGTACCGTAAATGCGCTAAAAACCGGTAACACCAACGATGCAAGTAACGGTAACAATATATTTAACGGCAATACCATCATAACAAATAACGGTGCAGGCTACCTGCTTTTCGGCAATGGAAACGCTGATCAATTTAACAGTGCTGCTACCTTTAACAATACAGGCAGCAGTCATATGTATGTAGCCTACAACAGCAGCAATAACATTTTCGCCGGTATAACTACATTTAATAATACGCCCGTTGGTAATACTTTCATCTTTGTGAGTACCTACAGTGCCGGCACTGTTTTTAATGACAACATTGTGGTTACATCAACTGCAGGGCAGGGCGTTCAGTTTTGCAGCGGAAATGCCACCGCTACGGCTACTTTAGCCGCAGGAAAAACCATCACAACCGGGGGTGGAGGCTTTACAGCAGGATCATTGTTGCTGAAACAATTCACCCAATCAGGCGCAACACCACAAAACATTCCACTCACTGGCACGGCTACTCTGATATTTGGACCATCAGCGGCTTTCGGCGGAAACGTAACGGCTTCCAGCCCTTCGTTATATTTTAACGGTTGTACTTTTTCAGGCATCGTAAACGCTGTAAAAACTGGCAGCAGCAATGATGCAAGCAGCGGTAGCAATATTTTTAATGCCGCAACAACACTTACCAATTCAGGTGCAGGTTACCTGTTGTTTGGAAATGGAAACGCTGATCAATTTAACAGCAACGCTACTTTTAATAACACAGGAAGTAATCATATATATGTTGCGTACAACAGCAGCAATAATATCTTTGGCGGCGTAACCACTTTTAATAACACACCTACAGCCAATACAGGCATTTATATAAGCTCATACAGCGCCGGAACTGTTTTTAATGACAACATCACTGTTACATCAACTGCAGGCCAAGGCGTGCAGTTTTGTACCGGAAATACAAGCGCCACAGCTATTTTAGTTGCAGGCAAAACCGTTACCATCGGGGGCGGAGGTTTTTCAGCAGGATCATTATTATTAAGACAATTTACGCAGTCTGGTTCTACTGCACAAAATATTGCGCTCACAGGAACGGGTACACTGATATTCGGACCTTCGGCTGCTTTTGGTGGAAATCTTACAGCGTCAAGTCCTTCATTATATTTTAATGGATGTACTTTTTCCGGAACGGTAAATGCAACAAAAACAGGAACGGTGAATGATGCAAGCAACGGGGGGAATATTTTTAATAATACCACTTCTTTAATAAACAATGGTACCGGTTACCTGCTGATGACCAACTCATCACCTGATACCTATAACGGGGATATAAGCTTTATAAAAAACAATACAGGTTTAGTATACCCTAACTACAACCAAAGTGGCAACTATGGTAAAAATCTTACCATCACCTCTGCTACTACCATTACATTGGGCGCAGGATCAGGAACAGCCATATTCAATGGAACAGGCGCCCAGGATATAACTGTTACAACCGGCACGCCAACACTTGTATTTACAAGGTTAAACATCAATAACAGTGGTTCCGGTGTAACACTCTCCAATACGCCAATCAATGTGTCAGTCAATATGGTATTAACATCGGGGTTGCTTAATACAACTACTGCCAATATCTTAACCATGCTTAACAACTCAACGGTAGCAGCAGGTACAGCTTTATCAACAAGCTTCGTAAATGGACCAATGCGCTATCAGAAATCAAGTTCAGGAAGTACTATCTTAAACTTTCCGGTAGGTAATGGCAGCGACTGCAGACCTGTAGTGTTAACAGTAAGCCATAGTAACGGTACATTATACACGTATCAAACGCAATTATTCAATGCAAGTGCCGCGGCTTTAGGGTATACATTACCATCAACAGTTACTTCTGCTTCAGCGGTACATTACTACACCATTGGCCGAACAGATGCCGCCGGCACCAATCAACCTACGGCTGCACTCAGCGGAAATCAAACCATACAGGTATTTTTTGGAGCAAATGATTTAGTTACAGATGGTAACGCAATAACCGTTATAAAAAACACCTATACCGCTACTACTTCATGGATTGATATCGGAGGAACCGGCGGACCAGCATATGCAGGTGGTGCAAACCTTACAGGAAGTATTACCTCAACTTCAACACCCACGGCATTTAATTCATTCTCCACTTTTGCTATTGGCTTCAGGGTAATGACTATTCTTCCCGTAACGTTGCTTGATTTTACCGCGCAGGCAAATAATGATCATGTTGATCTGCTGTGGACAACAACAAATGAAACAAAAAACAGCTTCTTCACTATTGAAAAAAGTAAAGATGGTGTACAGTTTGAAAGCGTTAAAAAAATAAATACACAAGCTGTTAATGGTAACAGCCAGGGTAGTTTGAAATATACAGCACAGGATCTGAACCCATATATTGGCCGAAATTATTACCGCTTAAAGCAAACTGATATAGACGGCAACTATACTTACTCAACAATTGTATTGGTATCATTCCAAAATAACCAGGCTGTATCTGTTTATCCTAATCCATCAACCGGCAATATTTATATTAAAGGGTTAAACACAAACACAACACAAACAGAATGGTATGATATAAGCGGAAGGATTGTTTTAAACCAGACCGTGTCAGTTAATAATGGGATGGTAAAATTAAATACTAACCTGGCTAACGGCGTTTATGTTTTAAAATATACAACAGGAAATGATAGCTGGAATACCCAAAAGATCATTATTAGAAAATAGGATTTGGTGAACACCGGCGTGTTTAACAGTTAAAGGAATTAAATTGATATTAATGTATCAAATCTGCAAAGGTGAGCTCTATTGCCTTGGCAAGATCAAGGGGATGAATAATGATTTGCAGCCCCCGCTTGCCGGCGCTGATCACAATTTTCTCTTCGAGCGTTGACAATTCTTCTATGTAAGTAGGGAAAATCTTTTTCATGCCAATTGGTGAACACCCACCGCGGATATAACCCGTTACCAGAAGCAGTTCTTTCATTGGCAACATTTCGCAATTTTTATTGCCTGATGCTTTGGCTATTTTCTTTAAATCCAGTTGCGCGTTACCAGGAATAACCGCCACTACAAAAGGGTCTTTTTGTCCTTTAAGTACAAGGGTTTTATATATTTTTTCCGGGGCAACGCCAATAGCCGCCGCCACATCAACGGCACTTTGATGTTCGTCTATCTCTACCTCATATTCCCGGAGTTCATAAGGAATTTTAAGTTTATCCAATATTCGCGCCGCGTTGGTTTTAATGATCATGTGTTCTATAAAATTAAACCCTCAACATTCCCCTGAATCCTCTTGCGGCATAATATGATTCCGCGCCATTATGATATACAAAAACAGTATCGTAACGACGATCGCAAAAAAGGGCGCCCTTCAATTTTCGGATAGCCGGGGGTGTTAGTATCCAACTGGAGGTCTTTAAATCAAATTCGCCCAATTGCTGCAGCTCCCTGTATTGTAATTCGTTTAATAGTTCAATGCCCATATCTTTTGCCATTTCAATAGCGCTGTTGGCGGGTTTGTTTTCTTTTCTTGCTTCCAGCGCCTCATGATCGTAACAAATGCTCCTGCGTTCTTTGGGACTTTCTGCCGAACAGTCGAAAAAAATAAATTCCCCTGTTTTCTTATCAAAGCCTACCACATCCGGTTCGCCGCCGCTTTGCTCCATTTCATGGAGTGACCATAACTTTACTAAACTGCCTTCCAGTTTGGTTTGCACGGCAGACCATTCTATTCCCTTATGGCGTTTCATGTTTTTTTCAAAACGGTTTTTCAATATGCCTATCAGCGTTATTTGCTCGTTAGGCGACAACTTTTTTTTATTACTCATTGTTTTGTATTGTGATTATTGAAAACAACCGTGGTTATTATATATCTAGCCGGGAAGCAGGCTGTCATTCCAATCGCGTATCACAAAAGATTTTACAATGCCTTCTATAATAAAAGGATCCTCCTGCACAAAGGCTTCTGCGGCCGGCCGCGTTTTAAATATCGCCATATTTCCCATATCAGCAAAAGGTCCCACACCTAATACTTCGCCTTTGCTAATGTATTTATCAAGTATTACCTTATGCCTTGGATAAACATTCATAATGGTGTCCATAGATGCGCCGGATGATTCTCCGATTACTACTGCTTTCATGTATTATAGTTTTTATAATGCTGTTGAATTCCTGAAAGTTATCTCATTAGTCATCCAATCCCTTTCCTTCCAGTATTTTGGAAATATATTTTTCAATTCTTGCCTCGCGGGTTTTGGATTGTTTGGCTTGCGAAAAATAGAAAAGATATGCTCTTTGCCTGCCGGGCGTTAGCGCTTCAAATGCTTTTTTTAGTGCCGGCTTTTTTTTGAGTTGTATTTCAAATTCTTCCGGGACTTCATAGTCAGTTGTTTTTTTGAGTTTTACTTTCAGTCCTGCTTTTTCTACTTCAATGGCTTCATATATGTAAGCTTTCAAAATCTTTTTCTGCTTTGTTATTTCTTTTACATCAGTAAACCGCACCTGTCGCGCAGATTGCACGTTTGCCGTCTGTTGAATTAAGATCCCTTCAGGATCGTTTAACAATGCACCTTTGAAAAAAAGAAATGCACAATATTCCTTGAATACATGTATTAACACTACGTTGGCACCATTGTACTGGTAGCAGGGGCAACCCCATTTTACAACTTCTTCCAATCCACAGTCAAGCGGAATGGTGCGCATCTGTTCAATTTCTTTTTGCCATTGATCATTTTTTTCAAAATACCAGTCTACATCCGGATTCATAGTGAAGAAGTTTAATGTTTATCGTTTGTTGTTTTTCATATGATGTGTCTGCGAATGTAATTATTGTGTCCTGTTACTTCATCAGTCCAGCTCATGGCTGATAGCTGATCGCCCTCAGTCTTCTGCTTTCCGGCCTATAATACCAAGATACCACCGTTAGCACAATTAATAAAACCGGACCAAAAAATTCTTTGCCTCCATCGCCAACCGCAGCATGCGAAAACACAGCACCTGTCATGGTAAAGAAAAAACCGGCGTAAGCCCATTCCTTCAATATGGGAAATTTCGGAATCAACACCGCTACTACACCCAATATTTTCCAAACACCTAATATAGTAAGCAAATACGAAGGATAGCCAAGATGGGCGAACATATCCGCCTCTTCTTTTACTTTTAATATTTGTACTATTCCGGTTGATACCATTCCTAACGAGAGCCAAATGGTGGCGATCCAGTAAATGATTTTATTTCTTTTTTCCATGATACTATTATTTTAGTTTTTGAACAATCGTTTAAAACAGTTCGTTTGAAAACCTAAGGGTAGGAGTACTGCTATGGGTACTCGCAAACCTTCCAGGGTAATACAATATTTTATTTTAATTGTTTCACCACTTGTTCTAAACGGCTATGCGCCATATTGATGCCATATGCAAAAGGCAGTTTCAATTGCTTTTCTCTGTGTTCAGGTGATCGGAAAATAATATGAATGGTAAGTTTGCTGGTATCAGGGGTAAGTGATTCGAAAGTTAAAAATTCCAACTGCACATCAAAACCCGCATTTACCATTTCAAATGTGCGCACTATTTTTTTATCAGGAATTACATCGTGTATGGTTCCGTGTGCTTTGAACAATACAACGCCTTGCGGATCGCTGGTTTCAAAACCATAAGCGCCATGCTGCTTATTATTGAGTTGTAACACGTTGGTGCCCATCCATTGGGCTACAATATCAGCATCTGTGTAAGCTTTATATAACAGCTCAACAGGCAGATCAAATTCCCTGGTAATGGTAAGATCCTGCTTGCCTTCATCGGCATGCACTTTTGTTTTACGTTCCATATGGTACTATTTTTTTGTTTTATAATTTTTCATAATTGATTCCAGTTTGTTGAACCGTTCGTCCCACATATTGCGGAAGGGTTCGATAAAGTCTGCTATTGCCTTCATCTTTTTGGGATTTAAATGATAATAAATTTCCCTGCCGGTTTGCTCCTGTTTCAGCAGCTCGCATTCAGTAAGTATTTGTATGTGTTTGGAAATCGTCTGTCTGGACGAATCAAAATGACCGGCAATAGCGCCGGGCGTTAACGCATGTGCCGCTACCAGCGTAATAATTGCCCGGCGGGTAGGGTCGGCGATGGCCTGAAAAACATCTCTTCGTAAATCCATTTTATGCAGCTATTTGACTGCAAAAATATATGCAGTCATTTAACTGCGCAAATTTATTTTGATGTTTTTTTCAAACTTATCAGGCCAAGTTTTCTTTGGAGATGCCTTTTACCTTTTATTCTACCGTACTTTATTGGGTATTACAAACACCCTGATACAATCAGTGTAGATTATCTGACACAAGTGACCGGCAAAACCGAACACTTGCGCCCGTGCACCAGTACAGGCAAAAAAGACTATTGGCACTAATTCACGCTCGTAATTCTTACTACAATATCCCCCTTACATTCGGGTATGCCATACTGTAAGTTTTTAGTGCCGCTGATGGTAACGGCGGGTGAGTATAACCCGGTTTCAGGAGCGTAAGAACGGATTTCATATGTTCCTGCGGGAAGATCAAAACGGATATTGCCACGTATGGGCTGACCCGCATTGCGGTCTATCAATTCCCGCTCATCTGCCAGGTAAATATTGTAATCTTTACCGGGTACTGCAAAAACAGCTTCTAGTGTATTGCCGGGCTTTTCCTTCAGCCAGTTGGTGAGTGGCTTGCCTTTCACAATATCAACTGTACGCATGTAAGCCGACAAATGTCCGAACCAGCTTCGCAGGTATTTTTGTGAGCTATCCGTACCTGTTTCTACATAGTTGACAATACTAAAATCAATGATGTCGTAATGAGCGCCGGAGAAAAGGGTTACCCATGCCCGCTTCCTTTCAATCGTCCATGCTTCATAATCTTTATAAGCACTCGCCACATTGTCTTCATCAAAATTCAATGGTTTGGCTTCATGGTAGGTGTCAAGACAATAGTCGCGGATTTGCCGCAGCTTTAGTTGTTTCGACATAAAATCGCCCATGTGGTAGATCTTACCACGGTACGCCGCATTAGGCAACGGATGAATGTTCACAATATCAAATCCTAAACCTTTGAAAGTACTGTCTGAAGGCTGTTGCGCGGGAGCATCGTTATACGCTTCCTGACCAGCTATAAGGTGTTTATAGGGCATGTCTTTTTCCGCATCGTGAATAACATCTGCCAATTGCATTTGCCAACGATTCACTTCGGGCGGTTGCGCGTTGCTGCTGTTGTTCTGCAGGTTGCCACCGGGCTCGTTACAAATTTCATAGAACACATTGTCGTACCGTTTGGTCACCTCCACAATCTTGCGCACATATCTCTTTTGTATGTCAAACAGTTTGGCGTGACGGGCGGTTATAAAATCGGGCCATGCTATCTTTTCCATACCGTTAATATTGTTGGCTGCATGCAGTGGATTAAGTTCCCATACCAGCGGTTCATACATATTGCTCAACAACGTGAGCTCCACCACAATGCCATAATGCGCAGCGAGATCAAGAAACTGTTGCAGCCGGGAGAAAAACTCCGGGTTCCATTGGTTGAGATCATATTTTAATTCCCCATCAAGCGCCTTGCCCGGACCTGTGCGTAAAAAAGGAGCAATATAATCCGGCGATTCCGGCTTGCAGGTAGAGTAGGGGTTCTGCGCGCTTTGCAGTTCCCTGAACAGCAGAAACAATCTTGTATAGGTAATACCCTTGCCCGCAGCATCCGCAAGGTAACGCTCAAAACGGAAAGGTCTGTTCATTACCGAACCATAGTGTTCAGTAGCCGTTAAAAATGCCATGGGCTTCCCTCTGAACAAAAAACATTTTGGATTATCGGGATGCACCCTAACGGGTATCCTTACACTGTCGTCATTAGTTTTTGGAAAACCGGCAACACCACCGTAATCGCCCGCACCTTGTGCGGATGTCAATGTAGGCATAAAGCACAAAATGATATAGAAGAGTTGATTTTTGAAAGGTGGATTTGTATGCATACAGAATCTTTCCCGGGCTTTGTAATTATCTTTTCCTGTGTTTAACAGGACATCATCCAAAGATGATTTATTTTCCTGAGATGCAAGCTTTTTGTCCTCCATTTTCTAAAAGCGTTTTATGCAAAGCGCTCGCCCTAAGATGGGGGCATTTAATCCGTTACTTTTCAGACACAGGACTTTCGCGAAACAAAACAATTGACACTTACGTAATGCCTCACTACAACATTCAACCTGGCAAACGTCCCCCGCTGGCGGGCACCGAACCCCGCCTTATCAACAGTCCCGGAACGGGGTGGAACGCATGGGAAAAATTATTTCAAACCCCTGTAAGATTTTTACTAATTAATCAACCTATACATTATAACCTTAATTTCAAAAAAGATATTATAAACGCATAATGATTAAAAAAAGAACGATAGTATGGAAAAAGAATTTTTAAAGGAAATCCATGACTGTCAAAAAATCATATACAAGATTTGCAGATTATATAGGGATAACAGAGAAGATCAGGAAGATTTATTTCAGGAAATCGTTTATCAACTTTGGAAATCTTATCCCAGTTTCAAACGAGCGTCCAAAGTAAGTTCATGGATCTATAGGATTGCTTTAAATACCGCTATTACCATTTATCGAAAATCAAAAATAGCCATTGATTATTATCAGGAGGTTCCTGAACACATTCACCCCGCTGAAGAAAAGTCCATTTCAGAAAACGAGGAACGATTATTTCGGGCTTTACGAAAATTAAGCGATTCAGAAAAAGCCGTCATATCTCTTTACCTGGAAGACTTCAGTTACCAGGAAATTGCAGCAATAACAGGCTTAAAGCAACGTAGGTGTACACAGTTAAACAGGATTAAAATAAATTAAAAGAAATATTAAACTAAAAATTATGGAACTTAATGATTTAAAAACAGGCTGGCAAAACGCTGGTGGGGTGTTCAAAAGTGAAGAAGAGTTGCTACAAATGACCAGAATTGTGAATCACCGGCAATAAAAAAATAAGAAAAATTAATTGTAAAACGATTGTGCTGGCGTTTATTCTTTTTATTTACTATGACTGGTTTGATGGCGATAAACCATTTTATGCAAATCTATCGTTGGTAGCAGGGTTATTGTTATATATTTTTAATGATGTTATTGGGTATGTTTCCGTAACAAGGCCGTCAGAGGAGAACTTAAAATGTCAATTCAACGTTATTTGATAACCATAAAGCGCCTGTCAATTTCTTCGATAATTATCACCTTACTGTATAACATTTCAATAATGATTTTTTTTACCTCTGTAATAACTTTACAAGGAAAAGCACTACTGTTGGTATTTTAATACAGTAGTTGTGTTTCAACTGATTTATTATCTTTTAGAATGTAGAATAAATGATTTAAAAAATTGAAGTTGCAGGTAAAGACTTTAACCTTGATGATGAATGATAGTTTGTATTTATCAGTAAAGAACAAGATAGCTTCTTACAGGCTTTTACTTTTAGTAATTATCTTTGTTTACAGTGGACGTATATTGATCAACCATCCAGTGATGAAAAATGTGTTTGCTATTATCTGCATGATGTCAGCGATGAGCTGTTCAGAAAAAAGCAAACTGCCAAAGGAAAAATATTATCAGTTTGAATATACTGCCAACTATACCTACAACCACGACACGCTGACCATAACCATCAATAACCCGCTCAACTGTCCCTTAAGAGTATCTGTTTCTTCTGTTGATAAAACGGTGAATGATATTGTAAGTTTACAAAGTGGCTTACAACGTTACAGGCAAAAGGCGATACCACCATCCCTTATTTGGTGCAGGCACAAACAACATTGCATTAACCTTCAATTCCTTGTTGGGCGATGCGGACAAAGCAATAGTAAAACAGCCATTCAGCCTGCCCTTTGTAAAAACCGTTCTTACAGCATTATTGAAGGCTACAATGGTTCGTTTTCACACAACACTGATTATTCCAGATGTGCCATTGATTTTTCATTACAGATCAGTGATACGGTTTGCGCTGCGGCAAATGGCTACGTGGTAGGTGTTATTAAAGATTACGAAAAAGCAGGAAGCACCCACGACTGGATTAATTATGCCAATTACATTACTATTTATCATCCCCAGAGCGGGCTTTTTACTCAATACGTTCATTTACATAAAAATGGGGCATTGGTAAAAGTGGAGACACTGTAGTAAAGGAACAGCCTATAGGACTGGTTGGAATGACGGGTTTTACCACCACTCCTCACCTGCATTTTAATGTGCTGAAACCAGATAAAAAGCAAGGACTGGTATCTACAGCAGTTGAATTTGAACAAGGCTATAAGGGAGCAGCACTGGTGCAAAACGGATCAGTAAAAAAATAAGGTAAAGGCAATAAAGCAAACTTGCATTAGTTCCATACACTATGCCTGCTTTAATTACCGGCATAGGTGTCTATACATGCCATAGTCATCTTCCCGTTCGTATTTATATATCTTAATGAAAAAGTCCAATACATTATTTAGTGCCGGTGCTGGTGTTAAGCACAGATAATGTACTCTGGCTCCATCGGCAACTCTGGTCAGGTGGATTACTTCACTTGTTGGTGGCTCCTATGCTCAAGGCCTTACAAACACCGCCAACGCGGGAAACTGCAATAAAAAATATTTACAAAAACTCCAACTGCCTCATTACCATTGTCCGGTCAAATACCTGGCTATGTCCGCAGACTTTGCAATTGTTGAGATGATAAATGGTAGTTCCCAAAACGTTTATTGAGTTTTGGTGGGAGCGAAATCGCCTATGCTTCCAAGATTTGTTCCTGTCATTATCCAGGTAATAGCAACATAGTCTCCGTCTGAAATGGCCTGTTGAATGGCAAAATGAATGTCAGGAAAGGAATGAAAGAAATAGTTTAACCTGTTTTCAAATGCTGCGTGGTTCAACGTCTTTCCTTCCCAGGGATCTCCGGTGTCGATATGGATGGTATAGGCAGGATCCACAAATGTCGCAATACAATGAAC
>JBGALP010000060.1:0-22445 GCA_044223805.1 Agriterribacter sp. | reverse complement strand
CATCCAACAGATACCGCTGGGAAAAAACCATAACGGTGTCCGGGTCCAAATGCATAATGTCCGTCATATCTTCCCGATGCTTCAAATAAATATTTGTTGTCGTAACCATAAGTAACCCTGAAAATGGTAGAACGTTGTTTTGCCTCTCCTGAAAAACCTGAATTACTGATGTCAGTTGCGTTAAAACTACCGTTATTTAATTCAGGCACATTTACGTTATAGTTGCTTCTTGCAGCCCCTAATGTTGTAAAGTTGCTGTTTCTTGCTTCCAGTACAACCATGGCAGTAACACCATGTTTTCCAAACTCATTGGCATAATTAAGATATCCCTGGTAAGTAAAAGCCTGGCTTTGTGCATAGTTTACTGCATAAGTAGGCTTGGCAGGGCCATCATTACCCGCCAAAATATAAGTATAAGGTTGCGTTGATGCATCAACGTTATAATATGGTATTGGTGTCTTCCAGCTTTTGCTTAAGGTGATTGCTGGATTTGTACCACCCGGTTCATTTAAATCATAACTCACTACTGCTTTTATACTTAAACCTTTTAAAGGAAGTTTCTGTTCAATAGCAAACTGGCTAAGCATTACATAACCTACCGTATTAGTGTAACCGCTGTTAAAAATGTTGCCATATGCAGATCTACCTATGTAAGAACCCGGCAACCCATTGCTAAAAACCAGCGGCGCTGTTGGTGGAGTGCGAAATGCCTGGTAAAAAATACTTCCTGCACTTACGCCGGGAAAATTCCTATCTTCCACACGTCCGTTCAGGGATAGTGTAACTTTTGTTGTAGCCGTTGCCTGCGCTTCAATGTTAGACGTTAAACTATATCGTTTGTAGTTAGTTGGGCCCCACATGCCTTTTTGGTTCAAAAAGCCCAATCCACCATAATAACGGAGTTTATCACTACCTCCAGATAGGGAAAGATTATGACCAGTAATTAATGTATTAGGTGTAATCAATTCTTTCAATACATTATGGTCAGGATAAAGATCAGGGTCGGAACCATCTTTGAATTTTTGTAATTCTTCATCCGTATATATTGCAGGGCTTCCCACATTTGCATTGGCTATATTCTTCATATTGGCATACTCGTATGCGTTTACAAATTTGGTAAGCCGCGTAGGGTTTTGCCAGCCAACGTACCCATTGTATTCAAGAGAAGGCGCGCCGCTTTTACCTTTTTTAGTAGTGATCAAAATAACACCATTTGCGCCCGCCATCCCATAAGGCGCCACAGCAGCAGCATCTTTTAATATGGTTAATGAAGCAATACTGTTGGGGTCTAATTGGCTGAAGCTTCTGGGTACGCCATCAACAATTACCAACGGTTGTGTATTGCCGGTAGTGCTGGTTCCGCGTATTAAAAGATTAGCACCATCGTACCCGGGTTCTCCGGTGTTTTGGGTAAATATTACACCTGCTACACGTCCTCCTATACTATTGCTGAGATCTGCTACGGGTTTGGCCGCAATATCGCTGCCTTTAATAGTAGATACCGCCGCCGTAACAGAAGCTCTTTTTTGTGTACCATATCCCACTACTACTACTTGCTCCAGTTGATTTTCTCCTGGCAATAAAGTAACATCAACAGTAGTTCTTTCCCCTACCACTGTTTCTTGCAACTCGTGGCCCACATAACTAAAAACCAACACAGCTTTTTTGTTTGGTACAGTAATGCTGAATTTTCCATCAGCATCGCTTAGCGTGCTTTTTTTTACTACCTTTTACCGATATAGTTACACCAGGCAAAACAGTTCCCTTGTTATTTACAACAGTTCCGTTCACCAAAATATTTGATTGACCGAAACACAAAATGGAAGAAAAGAGAAGGATGCCTGCAAGAAAAAAAAACCTGAGAAAACTATTGTAACGATGAAAAGAGAAAGGTGCATTGACGCACGAAAATGCTGGAGTCAATTTATTCATATGTGCAGTTTTACGTTTTGAAGACAAGAATGTGCAATTTCAAAGTTATTGTAAAGCTAAAAACAGTACATGGACTTAGTAACGATTATAATGGATTATCTTACGCTTCATTTTTGGATATTGTTAATTACTAATCAGTATAAGGACATTATTCTAAAATGATGAAATATGAAGTGTGGAAAAAAATCTACGATTTTTTTAAGAATAGTTTTAGATGTGTTTATTGCTGGATGTATTGCCATATAAAGGTTTAAAGACATTTGATTATAAGGCGGCAGCGGGATATAGCACCATGTATAAATTGGCGTTCAATTCTTTTATATATCTGAATACCTGTGAGGTATTTAACAGAAATGTATAAAGATGGATTTTTCACTGTAAAATACGATTATGCGAAAAGCGGGTATTAAAAAGAAACAGGGTTTCCAGGGGCAAAAAGCGGTGGTTATTCCGAGAAAAGTGCTTGAGTCTAATTGCGCTGCCAATGCTATTATAGCGGCTATGCATGTTACGGATATTGGGTATTATCCGAAAGCAAAGTTTCATTATCGCAAGCGGCAGCACGGCGCCGATCAGCATATTCTTATTTATTGTATGAATGGGAAAGGAACAGTGACAATCAAAAAATCGGAATATCAGTTAGAGCCGGGTGATGTATCAATTATTCCCAAACAAACAGAGCATTATTACTATGCAGACGAAAAAGAACCATGGACAATTTACTGGGTTCACTTTAATGGCAGCGCGGCTGATGAAATTGTTGCGTATATGCAGGCGTTATGGGAAGGACACAAGCGTTTTGTGCATTATAATGAAGAGCGTATGGATATATTCAACACCATATATGAACAACTCGAAAGAGGATACGGAATAGAGAGTATGGTATATGCTGATATGTGTTTCTATAATTTCCTGGGAACATTTCTTCATACCGAGCATGCGGATAATATACGTACTTCCAGTGAAGGGGACCCGGTTTACCAGCTTATTGATTATATGAAAAAGAATATCAGTACCATGTGCACATTACAGCAAATGGCAGAAGAAGTAAACCTCTCACCATCACATCTATCTTTTATTTTTAAAAAAAGAACAGGTTATCCGCCTATAGAATATTTTAATCATTTAAAAGCGCAACAGGCCTGCCAGTACCTGATGTTTACCACCCTGCGTGTAAAAGAAATTGCGAGTATGCTTGGCATGGATGATCCCTATTATTTTTCAAGATTTTTTACCAAACTGATGGGGGTCTCTCCAAATATGTACAGGGAAAAAAGAAATCAATAATGTAATTTGGTTCCTGATATAAGTATTATCACATGAAAACACTTGGTCTTATCGGGGGCATCAGTTGGGTTTCAACAGCTGATTATTATAAACTCATCAATCAGGGCATTAATGAACAACTGGGTGGATTGAACTTTTCACAGTGCATTATTTATTCTTTTAATTACGCAGATATTAAAAAGAATAATGACAATAATGATTGGGACAATACTTTCAACATGTTGTTAAAAGCTTGTCATCATTTACAAGCCAGTGGTGCAGAAGCTGTAATATTATGTGCGGCTACTATGCATTTAATAGCAGACCGCCTGTCTGCAGCTATAAACATTCCCTTAATACACATTGCAACCGCTACTGCAGAAGCCATAGCACAGAAAGGTCAGCGAAAAGTAGCTTTGCTTGGAACAAAGTTTACAATGGAACAGCATTTTTTTAAAGCAAAACTTTCAGAAAAAGGGATTGAAGCCATTATACCCGCAGAAGAAGACCGGGCTTTTATTCATCAATCTATTTTTGAAGAGTTGGGTAAGGGAGTTGTAGTTGAAGAAACAAAGAAAAGATATTTGTCCATTATTCAAAAGCTTGTTGAGAGCGGAGCTGAGGGCGTTATTTTGGGTTGTACAGAAATACCTTTGGTTGTGAAACCGTGGGATGTTAAGGTGCCAGTATATGATACTGTGTTGATACATGCAAAGGCCGCTGTTGAATTTGCATTACAAATGCCGTAACGTTTTATACTCCGGTCTTCATGCGGAGGAATGAATTATTAAAGCCTGAACGGCATATTGCATCAATGTATGACAACAACTCCACAGGAGTTAAACTTTCTCAAACTATTTCTGTAATTTCATTTTATTTCAATTAATGCTAACCTTTTCTGTATGCTGGTAAAAACTTTTGGAAGCGCTGTGTATGGAGTAGAAGCGCTTACTATTACTGTTGAGGTAAATGTTACCAGCGGGCAAAAATTTTACATGGTAGGGTTGCCTGATAATGCGGTTAAAGAAAGTGAACAACGCATTGAAAGCACATTAAAAAGCATAGGGCAATACATGCCACGCACAAAAGTTATTATTAATCTTGCTCCTGCTGATATTAAAAAAACCGGAACTGCTTTTGACCTTCCTATCGCTTTGGCAATTATGGGCGCCAGCGAACAATTACCTAATGCAGATCGTTTAAGCGATTATGTGATAATGGGCGAACTGAGTCTTGATGGAAATGTACAACCTATTAAAGGGGCGCTACCTATTGCGATTACTGCGCGTAAAGAAAAATTTAAAGGATTGATATTACCCAAACAAAATTGCCGTGAAGCAGGAATGGTGAATAGCCTGAATGTATACGGTGTAAGCCATATTAACGAAGTAATACAATTTTTTAAAGATGAAAACTCATTGCAGCCTGTAAGCATCAATACCAAAGAGGAATTTTATCACTCCCAATACAATTTTGAATTTGATTTTAATGATGTAAAAGGGCAGGAGAATATAAAAAGAGCGCTGGAAATTACTGCTGCCGGAGGGCATAATGCAATATTGATTGGCCCACCGGGCGCGGGCAAAACGATGCTTGCAAAAAGGTTGCCTTCTATTTTGCCGCCGCTTACTTTGCAGGAGGCATTAGAAACAACAAAAATTCACAGTGTAGCAGGAAAACTCCCTGCGGATACTACGCTGATTTCACGCAGGCCTTTTCGTTCGCCGCATCATACTGTTAGTGATGCTGCATTGGTAGGAGGGGGTGGTGTTCCTCAACCTGGTGAAATATCGTTGGCACATAATGGTGTATTGTTTTTGGACGAACTGCCCGAGTTTAAAAGAACAGTCCTGGAGGTAATGCGTCAGCCAATGGAAGAAAGAAAAGTTACGATATCACGGGCAAAGATGGCGATTGATTTTCCCGCGAGTTTTATGCTGATCGCTTCAATGAATCCCTGCCCCTGTGGTTTTTATAATCATCCTGAAAAAGAATGCAGTTGCGCGCCGGGTACCGTTCAAAAATATCTCAACAAAATATCTGGTCCTTTATTAGACAGAATTGATCTTCATGTAGAGGTAACACCAGTAGCTTTTTCTGCATTAACAACGCAGCAGTCGGGAGAGGACTCGGCTGCAATAAGAGAAAGAGTTATAAAAGCAAGAGAAATTCAGTCTGTACGATATGCAGGCAACATGGGCGTTTATTGTAATGCCCAGATCAATACAAAAATGTTGAAAGAGATATGTTATGTGGATGCGGCAGGGCAACAACTTTTAAAAGCTGCCATGGACAAACTCAATCTTTCTGCAAGAGCCTACGATCGAATTCTAAAAGTATCCAGAACCATTGCAGACCTTGCAGGAAGCGAAGAGATAAAAACAACTTACCTGGCTGAAGCCATTCAGTACCGCAGCCTCGACCGGGAAGGATGGGCAGGATAAAAGTCTATTGTTCGGGGTTTAATGTTTGAAGTTAGGCTTCAACAAACCATAAACTTCAAACCATAAACGGCATCATCAATAGTCCCCTATTGTTTCCGGTAATTGCTCTAATGCTTTTTTTAATTGTTCGTCGTTAGGCGCAATACCGTGCCACTCATGATGTCCTTCCATAAAATCAACACCTTTTCCCATAATAGTGTGCATCATCAGGGCAATTGGCTTACCTTTTCCAACTAATGTTTTAGCATTTTTTATGGTGGCTATCACTTCGTCTATATCGTTTCCATTCATTTGTAAAGTAGTCCATCCAAAAGCTTCAAACTTTTGTTTGATATCTCCGAGCGACATTACTTTAGCTGTAGGTCCGTCAATTTGCTGACCGTTCCAGTCAATAGTAGCAATGAGATTATCTACCTTATGATGGGCGGCAAACATGGCTGCTTCCCAATTTTGCCCTTCATCTAACTCGCCATCTCCATGAAGAGAAAATACAATACGATCGTCGTTATTTAATTTTTTTGCCAGGGCGGCGCCAATAGCAACACTCATGCCCTGCCCCAAAGATCCGGAAGCAACACGTATACCTGGTAAATGCTCATGGGTGGCAGGGTGTCCCTGTAATCTTGAATTCAGTTTGCGGAATGTAGAAAGTTCTTCTATGGGAAAATAACCTGAACGTGCAAGCGAAGAATAAAAAACCGGTGATATATGCCCGTTCGATAAAAAGAATATGTCTTCTCCTTTACCATCCATATGAAAAGAAGGGTCATGTTTCATTATATCAAAATACAAAGCGGTAAAAAAATCTGCACAGCCCAATGAACCGCCTGGATGCCCACTCTGACAGGCATGTACCATTCTTACAATATCTCTTCTTATCTGAGTAGCTATATCTTTTAATTCTGGCATAATTATTTCGTTTAATAATGCCGCCAAAGCTAAAGGAAAGTTGTTGTAAATCACCAGCTCAAGGCTGGTTTTTAAGAAATATACTTGTTAAGAATAATACTAATGCAACGGAATATCCGTTTTTCTTGTAAGGTGTTGCACTTAGTCAAATGAATAAAAGTTGAATTGATTTTTTTTCTTTTATGCAATCAAAAAACTTATCATATTTTCGCACTCTTAAAAATGCAGCCTGATGGAAATTATCTTATTGGGAACTCTGTTGGCTTTTATAATTACCTATGCGGCTATACCAGTCATCATAAATGTCTCTAATATAAAAAAGCTATACGATCATCCCAATGCAAGAAAAATTCATTCGATCCCGGTTCCATCTTTGGGCGGTCTGGGCATCTTTGCAGGTTTTATTATTGCATGTCTTATAACAATCCCCTTTGGTTCTGTCCCTACTTTTCAATATTTTTTCGCTGCCGCGCTTATCATATTTTTTCTGGGTTTAAAAGATGATATTCTTGTTTTAACCCCCATGAAGAAAATGATAGGTCAGGTAGTGGCTGCTTTTATAATTATATATAAAGGTGGATTAGTTATAAACAGTATGCACGGTTTTTTAGGTGTTTATGAACTGCCTGAAGCCATCGGTCTTGCACTTACTTATTTAACAGTAATTGTAGTTATCAATTCATTTAATCTTATTGATGGGGTAGATGGTTTGGCTGCAGGATTGGGAATCTTTACTACTTTATGCTTCGGCATGTATTTTTATATAACCTCTCAACCACAATTTGCTACCCTGGCTTTTGCCATGGCGGGCAGCTTGTTGGCTTTTCTCATTTTTAACCGGGCCCCTGCAAGAATCTTTATGGGCGATACGGGTTCTTTATTAATAGGGCTTATAAACGCTATACTGGCAATTCATTTTATTAATGAGGCAGATTCAGCGGCTGGTGCAATGGCTTTTAAAGCGCCACCTGCTATAGCAGTTGCCATATTGATTATTCCCCTTTTCGATACATTGCGGGTGTTTTCTATACGCATATTGGCCCGTCGCTCCCCATTCAGTCCGGATCGTAATCACATTCATCATATTCTGTTAGATAAGGGCATGAGCCACAAAGCGGTTTGTTTAACCCTTATTACTACCAATATTTTTTTTGTAACACTTGCTTATATATTCCGCGATCTTAACATCAATATTCTGATTCCTTTACTTATTGTTTGTGCATTTGCAGGATTCGCTTCTGTTTACTTCAGCAGACCTACGCTTATGGTAGTTACCAACGATGAGGGAGATGTGATACAAATAAACAATCACTCCCGTATTATGCCATTAACTACAAGTGCAAAAAAAGCGGCTGAACAGAACTAAATACCCGATTATTATTTTATTTGCGCTCATTTCTTAGCTTTGCCGGCACTAATATGTTATAAATATGTCAGAAGACGCGTCGCTTGTGCTTGATATTACCGAAGATGGTATGAAAAAGGCTATCAGTCATTTAGAAGCCGAATTAATTAAAATCAGGGCAGGTAGGGCAAATCCACAAATGCTCGACGGATTAGTAGTAGATTATTACGGAACGCCCACACCAATAAACCAGGTAGGAAATATTACTGTTACCGATGCCCGCACACTTACCATTCAGCCTTGGGAGAAAAATATGCTCCAGCCTATAGAACGTTCTATTATAGCGGCTAATATCGGCGTAACGCCTCAAAATGATGGTGTTATTATTCGGTTGTTTCTACCGCCGTTAACAGAAGAGCGCAGAAAAGAATTAGTAAAAAAAGTATATGTTGAAGGTGAGCAATCAAAAGTATCTATAAGAAATATTCGCAGGGATGCTATTGAGGATATTAAGAAGTTACAAAAAGGAGGATTGAGTGAAGATGAAAGTAAAGACTCTGAAAAAGAAATACAGCAAATAACAGATAAATACATAGCCCTGATTGAAAAGCACCTTGCCGCTAAAGAAAAAGAAATGATGATTGTATAATACTATAACAATAAAGTATGGCCGCCATAAAGCTAAAAACCATCAGTACAAAAGCTCCAAAATCTTTTGTAAAGGAAAAAACAAAAGCAAAAACAGAAATGCTCTTGTCAACCCTGGATGATTTGCAGAATTTATTATATGCGGAAGCAAAACATGCTTTGCTGATTGTGATACAAGGCATGGACGCCAGTGGTAAGGATGGTGTGATACGGAATGTGTTTGGAAGATTGAATCCACAGGGCGTTACTGTAAAATCATTTAAAGTACCCACGCCTGAGGAAATGGCGCATGACTTTTTATGGCGCGTACATAACAGTACCCCGGCAAAAGGAATGATACAGATTTTTAACCGGTCGCATTATGAAGATATACTGGTAACACGTGTGCATGGCTGGTGCGATGATGCTATGGCTAAAAAGAGAATGGAGGCCATCAATGATTTTGAAAAATTACTTACGCAACACAATAATACCCACATTCTGAAATTCTACCTGCACATATCTCAAAAAGAACAACAGGAGAGGTTACAGGAACGTATGGCCGATCCCCAGAAAATGTGGAAGTATAACGCTAAAGATTTTGAAGAATCCAAAAGCTGGGACAAATACATGAAGATGTATGAGGATTGTTTTACGTATTGTAATAAAGTGCCCTGGCATATTATTCCCGCAGATCAAAACTGGTATAAAGAACATTTGATTACCACCAAAGTGCACAAAACACTTGAAGATCTTAAAATGAAATACCCCGCTATTAAGTAAACCGGATGTTATCGTGCATTAGTTGTGTATAATTCCTTCCTCCACACATATAAGTAATTCCTCAATTAGGATACTTTTAACACCTCTAATCAACATTCATAACTTCAAAATTGAATACTATGGGTTTCATCAAAGAATTTAAAGATTTTGCGTTAAAAGGTAATGTAGTTGATCTTGCTGTAGCTGTAATTATCGGTGGTGCGTTTGGTGCAATTGTTTCGTCGTTAACAGATGATGTCATTACTCCACTATTGCTTACACCTGCGTTAAAAGCGGCTCATGCCGAAAACCTGGACCAACTTGCATGGGGCGCTGTAAAATATGGAAAGTTCATAGCAGCCATTATAAAATTCATTATTATAGCATTCGTTCTATTCATAATTATTAAAGCTGCAAAAAGCGTAGAAGAAAAAAAAACTGTACCTCCACCACCAGGACCCTCTTCAACAGATCAGTTGTTGATGGAAATTCGCGATGCTTTAAAAAAATAAGCAACCTTTTTATAAAACTGCCTGTCTGATTGTTTAAAATTTTACCACATGTGGTGAAGTATTAAAAATTGTTGAGGCAGTTTTTATTTATTTTCGCGCAAAATTTAAAGCTATGAAAAAATTGAAATGGGCACTATTCGTGGTCTTTGGCATATTATCTGTGTTTTCACTTAATGCCCAGGATGGAACAGTAAAAGAGTTAAGAGATGCCGCAGGAAGAACTATTACGAAGGATCCTAATGATACTATTCCAAAAATCTGGAAAAAAGGAGGCTTAATCAGTTTGAATGTAAACCAGGGTGCATTAAGCAATTGGGCCGCAGGCGGTGATAAATCATCTTTATCAATAGCCTCACTGGTAAGCCTGTACGCTTATTATAAAAAAGATAAAACCATTTGGGATAATACGCTTGACATGGCTTATGGTATAGTAAATACAACCAGCCTTGGCACCCGTAAAGCAGATGATCGTTTTGATTTTCTTTCGAAATATGGACATCAACTGGGGAAAAAATACTGGTATGCTTCTGCATTAGTAAATTTCAGAACACAGTTTACAAAAGGTTATACTTACCCTGCAAACAATCCCAAAGTAACGACCTCTAACCTTTTTGCGCCGGCTTATTTGTATATCTCTCCTGGTTTTACCTATCAGCGTAGTGAAAATTTCTCCGTATCACTTTCTCCTGCTACAGTTCGCTGGACTTTCGTGGGCGATGATTCGCTTTCATCTGTTGGCGCTTTTGGTGTTGATCCGGGTAAAAAAATAAGAACGGAGTTCGGCGCTTTTGTTTCAGTAAACTACAAGGCAAAAATAAGCGAGAATGCTTCCTACCAGGGACGTCTTGATCTTTTTTCAAACTATCTCAAAAATCCGCAGAATATAGATTTGTACATGACCAATGCTTTGCTGGTAAAAGTTACCAAACTTATTACTGTTAGCTTATCGTTAGATATGATATATGATGATGATGTAAAAACGGTTGACAAAGATGGCAGCCCACGCGGACCTAAATTTCAATTAAAAGAATTGATGGGTATAGGGTTAGCGTACCGCTTTAAAAACTAATGACTCTTTCATACATTTGTTACGTCCTGCACAGGTTACATTTAACCCATGCAGGACGTAACAGTTTAAAATAAAAATGTGAATACAGAATCATACCAGATAAAACTTCCACAGTTTGAAGGTCCTTTTGATCTTTTATTGTTCTTTATTGAACGTGATGAACTGGATATTTACGATATCAATATCACAAAAATCATCAATGATTTTGTGCAGTATATGCATGCCGGAAACGGATTGAATATTGAATTGAGTAGTGAGTTTATTCTTTTTGTGTCAACATTAATGCGCATAAAAGCAAAAATGTTGCTACCGCGTAAAGAACTGGATGCGCAGGGAAATGAAATTGATCCACGCCAGGAACTCGTTGACAAATTGCTGGAATATAAAAGATTTAAAGAAGCTTCAGCAAAAATGGCCGAAATGGAAGCGGTGCGGATGCTGATGGTGAAACGTGGTAACATTCAGAAAGAAATAGCCCAGATTGGAGAAGAAGCTGGTGAAGGAACGGAGATACAAACCATTACTATGTTTAAGCTGATGAAGGCTTTTGAAAAGGTGATGCAGCGTTTGTATGATAAAAATAATAGACCTCAGCATGTTGTATACCAGTACAACTATACCATGGAAAACAGCAGGGTGCGTATGCTCGATATGGTTAAGCAGGAAAGAACAATTACTTTTGAAAAACTGTTTGATGTTTGCGAGAATCGCATTCACGCTATATTCCTTTTTCTTTCGATGCTGGAATTGATTCAGCAGAAATACATGAGTATTATAACCGGTGAAGGACGAAATAATTTTATTGTTGAATGGAATGATAACAGGGAAGAAGAAGTAATAGTTGAAATACCCGCCCAGGAATAAGTAACCCGATAATTAAGAGAAATAATTACTTCTGTTCTGTTAATAAGTTATGGCTTTCATCGGACCCCAAGAAACTACGTATATTTTTACACATGGTTGTAAATGCATTTTTAACCTTCTTATCATGAAACGGATAGTATTGTTGCTTTGTTATTTTTTGCCTTTGTTAGGTGTAGCGCAAAGTGTTCCGTTGCAATGGGAGGCGGCTGCGCAAAAAAATAATGACAATAACTATACTATTAATGTTGCTGTTACTATTTCAAAAGGATGGCATATATATGCGGATAGCGTGGCGGACAGCGGTATTGAAAACCTGCGGCTCGAATGGGATAATGAAAAAATTAATAAAGACGGAGATGCGCAGATAAACAAAAAACCGGTTGCGATTATTGATCCTGTGTTTGAAAACAAAAAACTGTTTGTGTATGGAGAAGGCATACTCAATATTGTTCAAAAAATAAAGATTGAAGGCACTATCCCGGCTGAGCTTAAAATACTGTTGAAGGGGCAGGTTTCAAATGATAAAGAGTTTACGCCTTTTGAAGAATCAAAAACAATACCCTTGGAAGGAGGTGTTGTGAGTAATGCTGCCGGCAAAATTAAATTACAGTCTTTAGATATAAAACATCCCGTACAACCATGTGGAGATGTTAATGTTCCTGGCAAAAGCCTGGGTATTATTTTTCTGTTGGGCTTAGGTGGAGGTTTGATAGCATTGCTTACGCCGTGCGTATTTCCTATGATACCTGTTACGGTTTCTTTTTTTACCAATCGTGCGCCTGATAGAAAAGGTGCCATAAAAAACGGGATATTGTATGGCTTTTTTATTTTTCTTATTTACGTTTTAGCAAGTGCACCGTTTCATATTATTGGCAATGTTCAGCCTGAAATCTTTAACAACATCTCCACCAACGCATGGCTAAACGTTTTCTTTTTTATTGTATTTATTGTTTTTGCTATTTCCTTTTTTGGTTTTTTTGAAATTACCTTACCCGCAGGCATTACTAACAAAGTAGATGCAAAAAGCGGATTAGGAAGTTTTAGCGGTATATTTTTTATGGCGCTTACATTGGTGATCGTTTCGTTTTCCTGTACCGGCGTTATATTGGGTACATTATTGGTTGGTACTGCGTCTGACGGTGCATGGTCGCTTACCGCGGGTATGGCAGGTTTTGGCGTTGCGTTGGCTCTTCCTTTCGCGCTTTTTGCCATATTTCCCAGTTGGCTAAAATCGTTGCCCAAAAGTGGCGGTTGGCTCGATACGGTGAAAAAAGTACTGGCATTTGTTGAACTGGCACTCGCCTTAAAGTTTCTATCCAACGCAGATTTGGTAGAACACTGGGGGTTATTAAAACGAGAAGTGTTTATTGCAATATGGATATTGATTTCGCTTGGGTTAGTGGCATACCTGTTTGGCTGGCTCAGGCTGCCGCACGATTATAAGGGCCAAAAAATTTCAGGAGGAAGAAAAGCATTAGGCGTAATATCATTGTTGTTTGCACTATACCTGATTCCAGGGTTAACTAATACACCTTATGCAAACCTTAAGTTATTGAGTGGATTTCCTCCGCCATTAAGTTATAGCATATATGGAAATAACAAAGGTGTAGAACCTGCAATAATAAATGACTTTGATAAAGCTGTGCAGCTTGCAAAGCAGCAAAATAAGCCTATCCTTATTGACTTTACCGGATGGGCGTGCGTTAATTGCCGCAAGATGGAAGAGCAGGTATGGACTCAACCTGAAGTGAGCACACTCATCAATAATAAATTTATTCTTGTTTCTTTATATGTGGATGATCGTAAAAAACTGCCTTTCCAGGAAAGATTTACTTACAAATTCGCAGATGGAAAGGAAAAAGAAATTGTAAAAGAAGGTGATAAGTGGGCCACTTTCCAGTCTGAAAATTTTGGGCAGGTAACGCAACCTTTATACGCTGTACTTAATGCCGATGGCAAGCTGATGACTTACCCTATTGGATATACGCCCAACGTTAAAAAATATGTTGATTGGTTGAACTGCGGGTTAAAGGCATTTACACCAGATAAATAAAATTTCTTTTTACATTTAGGGTATATAACCAAACTGAAACTTATGCCAATACGAATGACCGATGATCAACAGGATCAACCAGAACAATTTAATGATGATGGTGGTGGTGGTAACAGAGGTGGAGGAGGAGGAATTGGTGGCGGCGGTGGCGGGCTGCTTGCTTTTCTGCCTTTACTGATCCGTATTTTTGGATTTAAAGGAATATTGGTAATTGCCGCTATTGGTATAGGTGCTTATTTTTTTATGGGTAAAGGCGGTTGCGGAAGTATTTTAAATCAGGCCAGCCAGGGATTATTGGCTACAGGCGGAGAGCTTGATCCCAAACAATTTGCAAAAGCCAATATCTACGAATCGTTAGATGATGACAATACTAAAAATCCATTACCCGAATCAGTTAACCTTCAACGTTATGCGCCGGAAGTGGGCAACCAGGGGCAGCAGGGAAGTTGTGTTGCGTGGAGCAGTGCCTATGGTGCCAGAACTATTCTGGAAGCTTCACGTAGTGGTCAAAATGCTAACCAGCTAAAATTCAGTCCCTCCTTTTTATATAACCAGATTGGTTTAGACGGTTGCCAGGGTTCATATATTCTAAAGGCAATGGAATATATGACCAAACAGGGTTCTGTACCCTACAACCAATTTCCATATAATGACCAGGATTGTACCAGCCAACCGGATAATGGACTTATCCAGCAAGCGTCTCAATTTAAAATGCATGGCTTTAACAGGTTAACTAAAGGTGATAATACCGAAGAGATAGACATGAGAGCCATCAAGGAAAACCTTGCGCAAGGCGCGCCGGTAGTAATAGGTATGATGGTAGGGCAAAGTTATATGCAGAATATGATGGGAAAAGATGCATGGTATCCCGAACCTGGAGATGCCAGCATGATGGGTTTTGGCGGACATGCACAATGTGTGGTAGGTTACGACGATAAAAAATACGGTGGTTCTTTTTTAATTATGAACAGTTGGGGGCCTGAATGGGGTAATAATGGCTTTGCATGGGTAAGATATCCTGATTTTAAAACCTATGTACGCGAAGGTTACGGATTAGAACCTATGACTAAAGTAGGTACTGCTGCCAATGCACCTTTTGCCTGTGAGGTAGGTTTGATGGAAGTGCAATACGATGGAAAGCGCACGGTGGGCAAAGGATACATTCCGCTGAAATTAACGTCAAACAATCGTTTTGAAACCATCAGCCCTGTGAAGGTGGGTATCAGGTTTAAAATGGAAGTAAAAAATGCAAGCGAGTGTTACACATACGTTTTTGGAAAGGATACAGACGGATCAAGTTATACGCTGTTTCCGTACCCTGATGCCACTGACCCCTCGCTATCAAAATATTCTCCTTTCTGTGGCATTACCGGCTATCGGCTCTTCCCTAAAAATAAAAGTCTTGAACCGGATAGTGTAGGTACAAAAGATATGATGGTAGTAGTAGTAAGTAAACGTCCGTTAGATTGGTATAAGCTTAATCAAACTATCAGCCAGCAACCGCAAACAGATTATCCTACGCGCGTTAATAATGCCTTACGCTCCAGCAATTCTTCTGCGGTCAGGTATGAAAGCACTTCTGCCGGGGTTATTAAATTTCAGGGCGAGGCTGGTGACAACCAGGTAGCTACCTGTATCGTAGAAATAAGCAAGCAGCGGTAAGATGAAAAAAATGATCTGCCTTATAAGTATTGTGTTAACATACGCATATGGATATGCGCAGAACAACAAAACATCACCTGTTAAAACTGTTTTATATCACCCCGAAGAAAACGCCACAGCAGCTATAACCAATGCGATACAGCAGGCTAAAGCTGAAAACAAGCAGGTGCTGGTACAAGCCGGGGGCAACTGGTGCGTTTGGTGTATGGAGTTTAACAGGTTTATTCATGCCGACGCGCAAATAGATTCCCTGTTGAAAGCTGATTATGTTGTTTACCATTTAAACTATAGCAAAGAAAATAAAAACCTTGCTGTTTTTGAGCAATATCATTTTCCACAACGATTTGGGTTTCCTGTTTTTCTTATTCTGAATAATAAAGGAGAATTGATACATACGCAAAATTCAGCCTATCTTGAAGAAGATAAAAGTTATAGCAAAGAAAAAGTGTTCAACTTTTTGAGTGATTGGAACCGTGCCGCACTCAACCCGGCTACATACAGCAAACAATAAATAAACCTTTTGCATGAATGCATTTATGGCTATGGCCAGACATCCTTTGAAATTCAGGTTTTTTCTCCTGTCTCGTTTACCCAGTGCCTTTTTTGCCGGTGTTAGAATAAAATATATTTCTGAAGAAAAGTGTGTGGTTACGGTGCCCTACAAATGGTTTTCAAAAAATCCTTTTAAGTCTACTTACTTTGCCTGTCTTGCTATGGCTGCAGAAATGAGTACAGGAGCCCTTACACTATCGCATGTGTATAAGCGAAAGCCGTCTTTGTCAATGTTGATAACCGATATGAGTGCCGAATATTATAAAAAAGCGACTGATATCACTACATTTACCTGCAGAGATGGGATAGCTTTGAGGGATGCGGTAGAAGAAGCAATAGCCGTTAACGGGAGTAACATCATTACTGTAAAATCAACCGGAACAAATGAAGCGGGTGAACTGGTAGCTGAATTCGCGTTCACATGGTCGCTTAAGGTAAGGCAAAAATAAAAATCGCTGCTCCGTATTTACGATTATAAAATAGCTTGCTATGAAAAAAGGATATTTCTTTTTTTTTATCTTCTTTCATGTAGGTATATATGCTCAATATGCCAGAATATATCCAGGCAACTGGTGGGTAGGAATGAAGAATCCTGCCTTACAATTATTGATCCACGGCGGCAATGATATTACCGATAGCATAAGTATTCAATACCCGGGAATTACGGTTGAAAAAATTACCAGGCTTAGCAACAAACATTATGTGGTAATTGATCTTATTATTGGTGAACAAACCATGCCCGGTACGTTCAAAATAGATTTTATACAAAAGAAAAAAAAGAACAGTATACCCTATACGTTATTGCCGCATCCTGAACCTGTTAGTACCCGTGGCGTTACAGCAAAAGATTTTGTGTACCTGATTATGCCCGACAGGTTTGCTAACGGAGATTCATCAAACGATGTGGTAAAGGGTATGCGTGACGTTGTTGCTGATCGCATTAATATGTATGCCCGTCATGGTGGTGATCTGAAGGGCATTGAAAATCATCTTGACTATTTTACAGAACTTGGTGTAACAGCGTTATGGCTTACACCCGTACTTGAAAATGATATGCCCTTAACCGACGAGGGCGGAGCTAAACGGGCAGCTTATCACGGGTATGCATTTACGGATCACTATAATGTTGATGCCAGATTCGGTGGAAATAAAGCGTATAAAAGCCTTATTCAGTCCATGCATACAAAGGGGCTGAAGATCATACAGGACGCGGTATATAATCACATCGGGGCATCACATTGGTTAGCGCTTGATCCGCCAGGCGCTGATTGGTTTAATCAATGGCCAACATATACACAAACATCTTATAAAGATCAACCCTTGCTTGATCCCTATGCATCGCAGGCAGATAAAAAGCGAAGTAATGATGGATGGTTCACAGCCTTCATGCCCGATCTAAATCAACAGAATTCTTATGTAAGTAATTTTTTGATTCAACATGCCATTTGGTGTACTGCTTATTTTGGTATTGATGGGTGGCGTGTAGATACTTATTTTTATAGCGATGCTGATTTTCTTAACCGGATTAATAAAGCTTTGGTCGGTGAATTTCCTGGCATTACGGTATTTGGTGAAGCCTGGGTAAACAGTGTTGCCAATAGTGCTTATTTCTGCCAGAATAATATAGATGTGCCGTTTAAACACAACTTGCAGGGGGTTACAGATTTTCCATTGTATTTTTCTTTTGTTGATGCTTTAAACCAGGCATTTGGCTGGAACGAAGGTGTAAATAAATTATATGCTACCCTGGTGCAGGATATACTGTATAAAGATCCTTTCAGGAATGCTATATTTTTAGATAATCACGATCTTGACAGGATCTACTCCGTGTTAGGCGAAAATGAGAATAAACTAAAAACTGCGGTTACCTGGCTGCTCACATTACGCGGTATTCCACAATTGTATTATGGTACAGAGATATTGATGAAGAATTTTAAAAATCCTTCGGATGCAAAAGTGAGAGAGGATTTTCCTGGTGGTTGGAAAAGTGATATAGTGAACAAGTTTGATGCCGCAGGAAGAAATGAAAAGGAAAATGATTTTTTCAACTACATAAAAAAATTAGCCAACTACAGGAAAGCATCTCCGGCGTTGCTCACTGGTAAACTAATGCAGTTTGTACCTGCAGATGGAGTATATGTGTATTTCCGTTATACTGATCAGCAAACAGTAGCAGTAGTATCTAATACCTCCAACGAAACCGGAATAATTGATGCTACGCGTTTTGAAGAGCGTACTGCGGGTTTTGAAAAAGCTACAAACGTTATTACCGGGGAAGTTATAAGGTCACAGCGGTTTTCTATTCCGGCAAATACAACATGGGTACTGGAATTATCTCATTGATCTCCGTTTCTTCTTCACATTCATTGCACACCAGCTAAACCTATATAGGGTTACAGATTTTTGCTGACATTCTTTTAGTAATTTGTAAAAGTTTGTATAGGATGAAGTATACTATACTCATCTTGTTAATACTTTAATATGAATTCTGAAAAAGAAAGGCTTCAGCATCCTGAGTGGAAAAAATGGGGATCGTATGTATCAGACAGGCAATGGGGAACCGTTAGGGAAGATTATAGCGCTAACGGAGATGCCTGGAGGTATACTACGCATGATATGGCCAAAAGCAAAGCCTGGCGTTGGGGTGAAGAAGGTATAGCTGGTATATGCGACGTTAACCAGTTGTTATGTTTTGGTGTTGCATTATGGAACAAGCGTGACCCAATTATTAAAGAACGGTTTTTTGGATTGGATAATTTTCAGGGTAATCATGGTGAAGATGTAAAAGAGTTATACTACTACCTTGATGCAACCCCCACGCATTCATACATGAAAATGCTGTATAAGTATCCACAGTCTGAATTTCCTTACCAATGGCTGATTGATGAAAATTCAAAGCGCTCCAAACAACAGGAAGAATTTGAACTGATTGATACAGGTATATTCAATGATGATAAATACTTTGATGTATTGGTTGAGTATGCTAAAGCAGATGTAGACGATATCTGTATAAAAATATCTGTATCAAACCGCGGTAAAGATGCCGCGAGTCTTTTAACATTACCCACCATATGGTTTCGTAATACCTGGGTTTGGGGGCGGCATTCGTATAAACCTTCGTTACTGCAGGTGAGCAATAATGCTATTCAGATTCAACATGAAAAACTGCTGACACAGTATCTGTATTTTGAAGAAGGCATTTGTTTGTTTTGCGAAAATGAAACGAATAACGAAACATTATACCATTCATCCAATAACACGCCATTTCCTAAAGATGGCATCAATGATCACATCATACATTCAAAGCCTTCTATAAATACGCAGATGAAGGGAACAAAGGCTGCTGTTTGTTCAGACATTACTATTCCGGCCGGACAAACACGTATATTACGACTAAGGCTTAGTAATAAACAAACTGATACTCCTTTTGATGATCATGAAAATATTTTTCAGTTACGCATACACGAAGCTGATGACTTTTACAACGAGATACAGAAGCGTATAAAAAGTGATGATGAGAAGGCAGTACAGCGACAAGCTTTTGCTGGTATGTTGTGGAACAAACAATTTTACTATTATAAAGTGCAACAGTGGCTGGAAGGTGACCCTGGAACAGCCAAACCTCCGCCAGAACGGTGGAATGGACGTAATGCTAACTGGCATCATCTGAATAATGAAGATATCATTTCCGTTCCCGATAAATGGGAATTTCCCTGGTACGCTGCCTGGGATCTTGCTTTTCATTGTGTAACGCTTGCTATGATTGATCCGGATTTTGCTAAGCAGCAATTGCTGTTAATGACAGAGGAGTGGTATATGAATCCTGCGGGAGAATTTCCTGCATATGAATGGTCGTTATCTGATGTGAATCCACACGTGCACGCCGGTGCTGTATACCGGGTGTATAAAATTGATGCCAATATTAAAGGCGAACCCGACAATGTTTTTTTAGAAACGATCTTTCATAAGCTGCTCATCAATTTCACATGGTGGGTAAACAGAAAGGATACCTTTAACAGCAACATTTTTGAAGGAGGTTTTTTGGGGTTGGATAATATCAGCGTGTTTGACAGAAGTACTCCATTGCCTAATGGCGCTGTAATGGAAGAGGCAGATGCTACCAGTTGGATGGCTATGTATGCATTGAATATGCTCCATATTTCGCTGGAGCTGGCCACCCGTAATAAAACCTATACGGGAATGACTACGAAATTTTTTGAGCATTTTCTGTATATAGCCGGGGCTATGGCAAGTATGGGTGAGGGCAATACAGGTCTGTGGGACGATGAAGATGAATTTTTTTACGACCAGGTACGTTTGGCAGATAATTCGGTAAATAAAATAAAAGTAAAAAGCCTGGTAGGATTGATCCCTTTATTTGCGGTAGAAGTAATAACCAAACAAACGCTGGATAATAATCCCATTTTTGCGCAGCGTATGGAATGGTTTTTGAAACATAGACCAGATCTTGCAAAACTGGTTTCGCGCTGGTATGAAGATAGTAGTGAAGACAAACACTTGCTCAGTTTATTACGTGGTCATCGTATGAAGAGGCTATTGAGCAGAGCATTAGATGAAACAGAGTTTTTGAGTGATTATGGAATAAGATCTTTGTCAAAAAAATACGAAAGCCATCCTTATTTAATTAATCCCGATGATCGCTCTACAGCCATTTATTATGTTCCGGGAGAAAGCGACAGCGCAATGTATGGTGGAAATTCAAACTGGCGCGGACCTGTTTGGTTGCCTATGAACTTTTTAATTATTGAAAGTCTCCGGAAATATCATTTCTTTTATTCTGATGATTTTAAAATCGAATATCCCACCGCTTCGGGTAATTATTTAACATTAAAACAGGTTGGGCACGAATTGGCTTGTCGGTTACTGAAAATATTTTTAAAAGATGAACAAGGAAAGAGAGCAGTATATGGCAACAATGTTAAATTGCAAACTGATCCTTATTTTAAGGATTACATATTGTTTCATGAATATTTTCATGGCGATACCGGTAAAGGGCTGGGCGCTTCTCATCAAACAGGATGGACAGGCGTTATTGCGAATCTTATAACAATGAAGAACAATGATTAAACCATAAAACAATCAGCAGTATGACAACCCAACGGATTTTATGCATTGATATCGGCGGATCTAATGTAAAAGCAACGGTGTTAGATGAAGAAGGAAACACGCTTGAAGCGTATAAAAAACTTCCCACGCCATCTCCATCAAACCCACAAAATGTTCTAAATACGATTTCACAGTTAGTGTCCGGATTTTCAGGATACAAAAAAATATCAGTAGGATTTCCAGGTTATGTTAAGAAAGGAGTGATCATTACTGCTCCTAATCTTGGCACACCTGACTGGGCAAATTTTGATCTTAAAAATAAACTGGCTCAATTACTTAAACAACCTTGCCATGTAGTAAATGATGCAGATATGCAAGGGCTGGGGATTGCCAAAGGTGCAGGGCTTGAAATTGTGGTAACGCTTGGAACAGGCTTTGGTACTGCATTTCTGTACGATGGCAAATTGTTGCCACATGTAGAATTGGCACATCATCCTGTGGCAAAAGAACTTACTTACGATGAGTATATTGGTGAAAAAGCTTTTCAAAAGGCCGGCGTAGAAAAATGGAATAAACGGATTTTAAAAGTGATCAGCATTTTAAAAACGGTATTTAATTATGATCATTTATATATTGGCGGTGGTAATGCAAAAGAGATCACCTTTAAGCTTGAAAGCAATATGACTATTGTTAGCAATAAGGATGGTATAAAAGGTGGTCCAAAATTGTGGGCAAAAAATTCCTGATTGTAACATGTAGAACTGTAATTGTTTTATGGAAAATGATACTGTTGTTTTTCGTTTTTTAAGTGAGCCGGGCGATGTAAATTTTGGAGGAAAAGTACATGGTGGCGCTGTAATGAAATGGATAGACCAGGCAGCTTATACCTGCGCGGTGAACTGGAGTGGTCAGTACTGTGTTACGGTTTATGTAGGTGGTATACGTTTTGTTAATCCGGTGTTGATCGGTGATATAGTAGAGGTAAAAGCAAAACTGGTATACACTGGTACAACAAGTATGCATATAGTGGTTGATATAAATGCTATAAATCCTAAAACAAGGTCATCTATAAAAGCAACCCATTGTATTATTGTTTTTGCAGCTATTGACGACAGAGGTAAAACAGTTGCTGTGCCAGCATGGAAACCACAAACGCCTGAAGAAGAAAAATTACACCAGTATGCTATCAGGCTAAGCGATATGAGAAAACAGATCAACGAGGAAATGCAGTCATACTTTAATGAATAAAACAGCACTATGAAAGTTATTGTTATTGGCGGTGGTTTTGCAGGCTTAAATCTGGCTAAAAGACTGGCAGGTGATAAGGATATAGAAGTAACATTAGCAGACCGGAATAATTATCATTTTTTTCCGCCTTTAC
>JBGALP010000369.1:0-4235 GCA_044223805.1 Agriterribacter sp. | reverse complement strand
CATGGCAAAACATATTGCTACTATGTACCTGGAAGACCTTTCTGATCTCATAAAAGAATGTGCAGACGAACATTTTGGATTCAGCCGTTATGCGGAAAAGCTCGCAAGGTCTGCCAATAGCTTTGATGAATTGTATAGAGAACTGGCGCAACAGTACACCTATATTGATGAGATATTGATCAGTATTTTGCAGGAACATATCCACAAGGTTAAACCACTTTTAGTAGCCATATCGGTACCATTTCCAGGTAATGTATATACAGCATTAAGATGTGGAAAATGGATTAAAGAAAATCACCCCGAAATTAAGATAGTGCTTGGCGGAGGTTTTGCCAATACCGAATTACGTTCTTTATCTGATAACCGTGTATTTGAGTTTGTAGATTTTATAACACTGGATGATGGTGAAGCGCCTATTGAGAACCTGGCGAATTTTGTGAGAGGTAAAAAAAAGCTTGAAGAACTAAAAAGAACATTTACCCTCGTTAATGGTGAAGTTATTTATATAAACAATGCCGCCTGCAGTGACTATAAACAGGGCCAGGTTGGCACTCCCGATTACAGCGATTTTTTGTTAGATCAATATATTTCGGCTATTGAAGTAATCAATCCTATGCACCGCCTGTGGAGCGATGGCAGATGGAACAAACTAACTATGGCGCATGGTTGCTATTGGGGTAAATGTACATTTTGTGATATTTCTCTCGACTATATAAAAAATTACGAACCGGTTGCGGCTTCACTATTGTGCGACCGAATGGAAGAAATGATTGCGCAAACAGGCGAAACCGGTTTTCATTTTGTAGACGAAGCAGCGCCACCGGCATTGATGCGCGCATTGGCGATAGAAATTATAAAAAGAAGATTAATTGTATCCTGGTGGACGAACATCCGCTTTGAAAAAAGCTTTACCCGCGATCTTTGTTTGCTGCTGAAAACATCAGGATGCATTGCCGTATCAGGAGGTTTGGAAGTGGCCTCAGACCGATTGCTTGAACTGATACAAAAAGGGATCACCGTTGCGCAGGTGGCCAAAGTGAATAAACATTTTACTGAAGCGGGGATTATGGTACACGCTTATTTAATGTATGGTTTTCCAACTCAAACCGCTCAGGAAACCATTGACTCGCTTGAAATGGTAAGACAGCTATTTAAAGAGGGCGTTTTGCAATCTGCCTTCTGGCATCAATTTACCATGACGGCGCATAGCCCTGTAGGTTTGTTTCCCGAACAATTCAAGGTAAAGAAGCAAACAGAACTGGTGGGCACATTCGCTAATAATGATATTGCTCATATTGATGCCACGGGTGCGGATCATGAAATGTTTGGTTTTGGTTTGAAAAAATCTCTATTTAACTACATGCACGGCATAGGGTTGCAGGATCCGCTACAAAAATGGTTTGATTTTAAAACACCAAAAACAACTATAGCACCGGACTTTATAAATAACGCATTAAAAGAAGAAGAACTGGTGGCATTTAAGCCATCAGCAAAAGTAATATGGCTTGGCAAAATTGTTAAAAGCGAACTTTTCACTCAATCTAAAAAAATCGTGAGATGATGAGTATTTGCTATGAAAACGAAAAACGTCGAGAACTGTAACTGCCCCGGAAGCAAGGCGAATGGTTTTTAATATTGCTCGAAAAACTTTCTGTACATAACATAAAAACCGTTACACTACAAGAAATAAAAGATGATTATGAAAGTGCAGGGTTTGAAGATTTTGAGCTGTTCTGGGATAGTAAGCCGGTGAGCAATATGAACAAGGCAGGGCTGTTGAGACTGTGAGAGGGTTTAGGGTATAGGGTTTAAGGCATAAGGTCTGTAAATACATATTTAACTTCGGTAAAGCCTTCACTTCTTACCCTACACCCTAAACCTTACCTTATATACTCCCCACCTTCCACCTTAATTTCTTATTTTTGCCCCCTGTATGAAAAAGATAGTTATAACAATTACCCTTCTCGTTTCAGCCCTTTTAATATTAAGATTTACTCCAGCTTCGCAACAAAAAGAAATAGTGATTAAAAATAAAATTGAGCACGTAAATAATTATGTAAACTATCCGCACAATTGGATAAAATGGTATCCTGCTTTGAAAGAGGCGTGGACGCAGGATAGTAATTCAATACATACAAAAGAAAATGCTGCAGGCAAAACATTTAGTTTTGTTTTACCAGGCAAAGAAATACAGGTTACATCGGTTTCAGGTGTGGAATATCATATACAGGAAGCAGGCAACGACGCAGGAGAAATTGGTGTTTCTTTTTTCATCCTGATGAAAAAACTACTTATACAAAAGTTAAGTATACACAGCGGAGTAATATGTTATATCAGGTTCTGCCTTTTTTACAAAGTGGTATTAACATCAACCCGGTAATTGCTTCTCTTCAATATGCGCTTGAAGATGTGCATTCGTTTTACGGGTTCGATATTACCACATCACCTTCTGAAGGAAAAGCATACCTGGTGAAAAAGGTAACAACATCAAAGCAAAACATTTTCACCTGGCTACCTCATATGTTTTCCGCTATTGAAGAATGGAATAAGAAACAGGGTGGTGAAGAACCAAAAACCTATAACATATCATATATACCTACACACAAAGATTCTGTTGAAATTATGACAGGCATAGTACTCAGCAAAACAATACCTGGTAACGATAGTATTGAATATATGAAAATTCCTGAGAAACAATTATTGCTCGTTGGCAACTATGAAGGCGTATACGCTAAAAAAGAAGCCCTTTATACTGCAATGGCATTGTACATGATGGATAATAATTTACCAAAGATATCCGCCTTTTTCGAGAGGTTTGAACCAGGCAAAATACCCACATCAGACAGCAGCATAGTAAAAATGCAATTGTGTTTTCCATACTATCCGCGGTAACGTTCCCGAGGTTGGAGATGAGCTAACAGACGACAAATAGTAAACGAAAAACCAGTTAAACGATAAACCATAAACAACAAACTACAACTATTAATATTGAAACAACTTTATTGGGGCATTATTGGTGCCGATAAGCAATCCTTTTTTATTTCCGGCAAGATGGATAGGTTGCAATGTTCGTATTTCACCATTTAAACTATCTAATAATTGTGGCAGCGGCAGTACCGGTTTAAAATCTCCCTTACCGTTGCCGAGATAAATCATCATCGGTGTTGCATCATATCTTCCTTCATAAGGAATAGTGCCAAAAAAATTGCTGCCACTAACTATATCAATATTCCCATCATTATTGTAATCAGCAGGCGCAAACGAAAATAAAGGCGACCACTGTGATGCAGCAGGTAATAATTGTTTAGTATAATGACCTTTGCCATCATTAATCAATATAGTGGAAGCCAGGGTAGCAGCTTCAAATATTCCGGCATTTTTTATGCGGTCTCCAAAAATTTCTTCAACTGTTTTTCCCGCCATTTTAGCGTAAGAAAGATATTCGTTCTTAAGATAAGGCAGTTGACTCTCCAGTGCTTCCTTACCAAGAAAAGGATAGTATTTTCCTTGTTTTGCAACAGCCACTATCTGTACATCTCTTTTGGCACCACTGATATCAGCCACATACATTTTCAAAGGATATTCGGCTGATGCCTTCAGCTTGCTGTTTAGCCCATAGTTGCCCAGCAGTATATCTTCAAATCCATCGTTGTTTACATCTATTACTTTTGCACCTGTCCACCAACCTGTGAGTTTTTTATCGTCGGTTGTTACATGCTCCTGCACAAATTTCCCTTGTTTATTTTTAAACAAAACAGGAGCCATCCAATCACCCGTAACCAGCAGATCCGACCAACCATCCTTATCCACGTCTGTCCACGCAGCAGCGGTTACCATTCCAACATGGGCAAGTGCCGGTGCAATTTTATCTGTAACAACAGTAAAATTTCCCTTGCCATCATTTGCAAGTAAGAAAGATTGAGGGATATTGCCATACGCATTGCCAACGGCTCTTCCACCTACGAATATATCCAGATCCCCATCTTTATCATAGTCCGCTACGCGAACAACTGATTTGTTTTCGTACAGCATAGGAAAGCTGGTTGATTTAACAAATCCGCCCTTCCCGTCATTCATATATAACCTGTCTGCAATCAATATGGCATTACCATTATATTCATTGCCGCCACTCGCCACGTATAAATCAGGATAACCATCACCGTTAGCATCAAAGAATACAGCATCAACATCTTCATAATCCTTGTCTTTCACAAAAACCAGCGAGTCTTTTATCT